>CANIMM010000239.1 GCA_947468255.1 Chitinophagaceae bacterium
GCTACATCACTAGGGTCACAACCGAATTTCACAAAGTTGGCTGGATAAAAATCCAATAAAGTACCATCATTGCAACCGATATCCAATACACTACAATTTTCCTTTTTCAATAACCCCAGAGTACTAGTAACGATTTCTTCCAAATGATTACGCATAGTTGAATTCGTTCCACTGCGATACCAGTAAGCCGCATACAAAATTTCAGGAGGAACACTATGTTCCATTTGCAAAAGTCCGCATGCATTTTCATCTTGCTGGGGATTACACCTTACCAACGAACAGTTAATCTTCCTTTGAGAAGGCATTTCTTTACCCGGCTTAACAAAAGACCCCTGCAAATATTGAGGTCCCAAATCGATCACCGGAGTTAAGGAAGCCGAACCACAAACCCTACAGGTTGTTCTTTTTCGAATATGCATACATTATTTTTTTAAATTATTTAAAACAAGATCAGCAAACTGTACATTAATCGCATCTATACATTTATTTCTTTCCAAATTAAGGAGTGCCAATAACTTAACGACAGAATCTTTTTGCTCTACAGGAACCATTTCAAATTCATATACTTTTTCCTGCTCATGCCAAAGCTTACAATTAACATCTGCCAATTGATAAAAAACTTCACCAATTTTACCTTGGATCTCTTTCACCTCATTTCCCTGTTGCTTAAACACTTTATTGCTGGCAAAAGTTAATCGTTCGGCAGGTATATTACCAGCAAGTCCATCCGAGAAATATTCGTCTATTTCAAGTTGCAGTTGTTCACATTGTTTATTTAGACTAAGCAGTCTTTCTTCGTCGGTGGTATGGTATTGCTTTAATTTTACAATGGTGAGCTTATCACACAACATTCCAAGAGTTTCAGCCATTAAAATTTATTTTTATAAGTAATTGCGAAAATATTGTTTTTGAGCTTATTTAACGAATTCAATTTAATAATTTGAAAGCTTTTTACTTCTACCTAAAAATTCATACATACCTTCCCGCCTGCTATCATTCATGCGAAATTGAATATTTTGAGTATAATATAATTTCAAATTGAATATTGAAAAAGGATTATCAACTACCACATCAGTAAGATTTGAAATCCCCACCCCATTCGCCATATTAAATTTTTCAATAAACTGTTCCTCCATCGGATGATTACTCACCCAAACCGCAAAAACAAATGGAAGACCTGTCAATTCCTTCCAAGCTAGCCCCAGGTCATAGCTGTATTTTGACTTATTTCGCTGCTCTAAGGCCCTATCGCCGATTACCAATCCTGCGGTAGTACCAGTTATAGAAGTTTCATAACCAGCGGAGGAATCCACCAATATAGGATTGATAGCCCAATGGTCTTTCAACAAAATTTTCAGCAGGGCAACTGAAGTCCTACTCTGGTAGTCAAGCAATATGGTCGTAATGGCATTGATGGGCACCTCACTAAAAAGACAAACACTCGCCACATCTCCATCACAGGCAATACAATAATCTGAAATAATGTGATATTCCTTCAATGCTGGTAATATGGCAACCGGAACTAAACCGATATCAATTTCATCCTTTAACAGCATGGAAGCTATATTGGCAGGATAATCCATTACCAAGTCCACCTCCTCTTGCATCATCCCCTTTTCAAAGCCATATATCAATGGTTTGGTGTTGAGATAACTAACTGCTCCCACTCTTATTTTTCTGTCCAATTGCTTTAGTATAATTTTGCTTACAAATTTACAGCAACCACATGGATTTACATCAACTAACCGCTATTTCACCTATAGATGGACGTTATCGTTCACAATTGCAACATTTAGATGAATATTTCAGCGAATACGCCCTTATTAAGTACCGGGTACTGGTAGAAGTGGAGTACTTTTTATTCCTAGGCGAAAAGAAATTTTTTAAAATATCGGTGCTGGTTAAAAATCACCTTCAACATGCTGCCGCCAATTTTTCACTCGAAAATGCTGCCACCATCAAGGCTACTGAAAAAATCACCAACCATGATGTAAAAGCGGTGGAATATTTTCTCAAGGCTGAACTCGAAAAATGCAATGCAGGTCACCTCAAAGAATGGATCCACTTTGGATTGACCTCTCAGGATATCAACAATACTGCGATTCCATTAAGCTGGAAACATGCCATGGAACACGATTACCTACCTTCCATTATTAATTTGCAACACCAGCTATTGCAAATGGCCAAGGACTGGAAAGACATTCCTATGTTAGCGCGAACCCACGGACAAGCTGCTTCGCCTACCCGTTTGGGTAAGGAAATAATGGTGTATGTAGAAAGACTGGAAAATCAAATCCAACTATTTAGTTACATCCCCTTTATGGCAAAATTTGGCGGTGCTACCGGTAATTTCAATGCTCACCATGTGGCCTACCCGAAATACGACTGGGTAAAATTTGCCAACGAATTTACCGAAGATAAATTGGGTTTACAGCGCCAGCAATACACTACCCAGATAGAACACTACGATACCCTAGCAGCTCATTTTGATGCCATCAAACGCATCAATACCATTTTTATAGATTTTTGTAGGGATATCTGGACTTATGTAAGCACCGACTATTTCAAGCAAAAAACTAAGAAAGGTGAGATTGGCTCCTCGGCAATGCCACACAAGGTGAATCCAATCGATTTTGAGAATGCAGAAGGTAACCTGGGTATTGCCAATGCCCTACTAGAACACCTTTCAGCAAAACTGCCCTTGTCGAGATTGCAAAGGGATTTGACAGACTCTACTGTACTGAGAAACATAGGGGTCCCCATCGCACATACCATTTTATCCATCAAGTCCATCGAAAAAGGATTGGCAAAGTTGGTGCTAAATGAAGCTAAATTAAAGAGTGACCTCGATAACAACTGGGCAGTGGTAGCCGAAGCAATTCAAACCGTTTTAAGAAGGGAGAATTACCCTCAACCCTATGAGGCGTTAAAGGAATTAACCAGGGGGAAACATGCGATTGATAAAAAAGCAATCCATGGATTTATTTCCAAACTGAAAATTTCAGCGGCTTTAAAAACTGAATTGAAAAATATTACGCCTTTTAATTATACGGGGATTTAGTAATTAAATGGGTTATAGTTAGCAGCTATGTTTTCTCACAGAAAAAAAATATTTGTCCATCATAGGGGGATGAGCAGGATCTATTCCATAAGCCAAGCAGGTAATCCACCAGGACTCCCTCAATCGATCTCCAATTGAAACCTCTTAAGAGAAAATTTTATCTTTTTCGGCTCCTGCATGAGTTTGGGCCCTCATGAAATTTTTATCCATTTTATACATAAATTAAATTTAATGCATTTCTGAACATATTTTACTTGTGTATCTCACTAGTAAAATGAAACTCAATATCAGGATTATTCTGTCTTTCTGTATTTAAAAACCATTCGCTTTGGGCCAAATAAACCAAATGGCCATCTTTGTCCTCCGCAATATTAGCCTGCTTAAAGCGGGTGAAGTCTTCTAGTTTTTTTGGATCCTTGCTAGTTAACCAACAGGCTTTATAAAAAGGCAAACTGTTCATTTGTACAGATGCGCTATATTCCTGTAACAAGCGGTATTGAATTACTTCGAACTGCAATTCACCCACACAACCAATAATCTTTTTATTACCCCCAAATTGGGTAAACAACTGTGCGACACCTTCATCCGTTAATTGAAGTAATCCTTTTTCTAACTGCTTGGTTTTCATAGGATCTTTATTCTGCACCTCCTTAAATATTTCAGGTGAAAAAGAAGGGATTCCAGTAAAATAAAACTTTTCACCTTCCGTAAGGGTATCTCCAATTTTGAAATTACCGGTATCGAACAAACCTACCACATCTCCTGGATAGGCATCATCAATCACTTCTTTTTGACGGGCCAAAAAACTATAGGGGTTACTGAAACGAAAATCCCTTTCAAGGCGCACATGCTTATAATATTTGTTGCGTTCAAATCGACCGCTGCAAACTCTTAAGAAAGCAATTCTATCTCTATGCTTAGGATCTAAATTGGCGTGAATCTTAAAAATAAACCCGCTGAACTTGTCTTCTTCAGGTAAAATATCTCTTTCCGTAGTATGCCTCGGCCTTGGTGTGGGAGCTATGCGAATAAAAGTATCCAACATTTCCTTCACCCCAAAATTATTTACTGCACTACCAAAAAAAACGGGAGCAGTTTTGCCACTCAGATAATCGGCCATATCAAGTTCTCCATACACACCATCTATCAATTCTACATCTTCCCTCAAAGTAGCAGCGTCTTTTTCACCAATTTTTGTATCTAATATTGGATTGCTCAAATCTGTTATCTCCAGCACATCTTCATCATTAGCCTTGGTACCGGCTGTAAACAATACCAAACTCTTTTTATGAAGGTCGTATACACCTTTAAAGTCCTTTCCACTATTGATTGGCACCGTCATGGGGTGCAACTGCAACTTTAATTCATTTTCAATCTCTTCCAGCAAATCAAAACGATTTTTACCATCCCGATCCATTTTATTGATAAATACAATCACCGGAGTTTTACGCATGGCAATTACTTCCATCAATCGCCTGGTCTGGTCTTCCACTCCATTCACACTGTCTATCACCAATACAACACTATCTACCGCCGTGAGCGTACGATAGGTATCTTCAGCGAAATCCTTATGGCCTGGGGTGTCAAGTAGGTTAATCAAATGCCCATCATATTCAAAGGTCATCACACTGGTAGCCACACTGATACCTCTCTGCCGCTCAATTTCCATGAAATCGGACGTGGCATGTTTTTTTATTTTATTGCTTTTTACAGCCCCCGCAGTTTGAATAGCCCCACCAAATAATAGAAACTTTTCAGTTAAGGTAGTTTTACCGGCATCTGGATGAGAAATAATGGCGAAAGTTTTTCGCTTGTTGATTTCGTTGATGTACTTCATCTTTTACTCGTAGTTGATTACTTTTGCTTGATTCATAGTTACTGTAATATTCAATTTAAATTGCATTTTACCACTATGAAACAAAATGGGCGCAAAGGTAAGCTTTGATAAACAGTAATACAAAATGGCGATTTTTGACTATA
>CANIMM010000240.1 GCA_947468255.1 Chitinophagaceae bacterium
CTTAGGCCCAATGAGGATAAATATACTTTTTCAGTTATTTTTCAAATTACCAATCGCGGAGAAATTAAGCATAAGTGGATTGGCCGAACAATTACACATAGCGACCACCGCTTTACATACGAAGATGTACAGCTGATTATTGAAAGTAAAGAAGGTCTTTATGACAAGGCCCTTTTATTATTGAACAATTTGGCACAGCATTTCCGAAAGGAGCGATTTGATAATGGGGCAATTAATTTTTCTTCTCAGGAAGTACGTTTTACCCTAGATGAAAATGGTAAACCGATCGGCATCGTCATCAAAGAAAGTAAGGATGCCCATAAATTGGTAGAGGAGTTTATGTTGCTAGCTAATAGAACCATTGCAGAATATGTTTCCCGAATTAAGAGCAATAAGGAACCTGTTCCATTTCCTTATCGGATACATGATACGCCCGATGATGAAAAATTGAAACCTTTTGCAGCCTTTGCGAAAAAATTCGGATATACTTTCGACATTCATGATGAGGCTGCAGTTGCTAGTTCATTTAATAATTTGCTAAAGGACGTGAATGGAAAGCCAGAGCAGCATGTATTGGAACAATTGGGAATTCGCACCATGGCCAAGGCGGTATATACCTCCAAAAACATTGGCCATTATGGATTGGGTTTTGAACATTATTGTCATTTCACTTCTCCCATTCGCCGATACCCCGATGTAATGGTGCACCGGGTATTGCAAGAATGCTTGGATAAGGATTTGAAGATTGATAAGAAAATGGAAGAAAAATGCAAGCACTGCAGCGATAAAGAAAGGAAGGCAATGGAGGCAGAAAGGGCGGGCAACAAATACAAACAAGTGGAGTTTATGCAAAACTACCTTGGAGAAGAATTTGACGGTATCATTAGTGGGGTAGCTAGTTTTGGATTTTTTGTTGAAACAGTTTTGCATAAATGCGAGGGCATGGTAACCGTGAGAGACTTGAGTGAATTTGATGAATTTAAACACGATGATGCTGATTATGCATTGGTAGGAATGCGTACCGGAAAAAAATTCAGGATGGGAGATGCGGTAAAGATTAAAGTGGTGGCTGCTAATTTAGAAAAACGCCAATTGGATTACCATTGGGTGCAGGAGGATGGACAGCCAGCACTGGATATTACAAAATCAAAAGGCGCAACCAAAAGAAAAAAATAATTATTCAACGCAGGTTATTAGTATTTCAAAAATGCTCAATCATCTTGCATTATAGCTGTTTACTTTATGTATACTTTTATAGAATTATCCAAAATATTTGAACAAAAATTCGGCGTCCGGCATTTCCCTGTTCATACGCCAACGCTTTACGATCCTGCACAATACATTTTACAATTAGGGGGTAAACGGATTAGACCAGTTTGTGTTTTAATGGGAAATGAGCTTTTCGACGAAATGAATCCTGATGCATACGAAGTAGCCACTGCCATTGAATTATTCCATAATTTCAGTTTGATCCATGATGATATCATGGATAAGGCACCCTTACGCAGGGGGATGGAAACGGTGCATACAAAATACGGCGAATCAACCGCCTTACTGGCCGGGGATGTGATGCTGGTACAGTCTTACGAATATCTGAATAAAATAAAAAGAGACTATTCGCAAAAAATCATGCAAGTCTTTAATGAAACTGCCAAAGCAGTTTGTGAGGGTCAGCAGCTGGATATGGATTTTGAAAAAATAACATCGGTAAGCCTAGATCAATATGTGAATATGATCACCCTGAAAACATCTGTTTTGTTAGCTGCAAGTTTGCAGTTGGGGGCAATATTGGGTGGGGCAGGTCAGGGTAATCAGCAACATTTGTACGAGTTTGGAAAAAATCTTGGTATTGCTTTTCAGGTACAAGATGATTTTCTAGATGCTTTTGGAGATCCCGATAAATTTGGTAAACAGGTGGGGGGAGATATCATTGCCAACAAAAAAACCTTTTTAATGATTCATGCCATGGAAGTGGCTTCCGTACAACAAAAAATTGAGTTGGCGAATTTGATGCAAAACTCCACAATCGATCCTGCCGAAAAAATAAATAAAGTATTGACTATTTTCAAAGATTGCAAAGTAGATGAATGGGCACTTGAGCTGAAAGAAAAGTATGTACAGATTGCCCTTCAGCATTTGGACGATACCGCGGTGTTGTTAAACCGTAAAAAGCCTTTGATGGAACTTGCTGAATATTTAATCCAACGGGAAAGTTAGTACAGATAAAAAGGGCATTAATTCAGTTTTTAGTATCATTTTCTTAGGCAAAATAAAATCATTCATTTTCTTTTATAACAACTAGTATCCGAATGTCAAAATCTTTATTCCGAACAAAAAAGATTGAAAGTATTTTAGCTGAAGGTAGTGATGGTTCGCATGGTGGGGTTGGCTTAAAGCGAGTGCTTACTATGAAGGACCTTACTTTTTTTGGTATTGCAGCCATTTTAGGGGCGGGTAGTTTCAGTAGTCTCGGCGGAGCTGTTTTTCACGGAGGACCAGGAGTTGTTATTTTATTTGTAATTACTGCCATCGCCTGTGCTTTTACCGCCTTCTGTTATTCGGAGTTCGCTAGTCGAATACCCGTTGCCGGGAGTGCCTATACCTATGCCTACGCTTCTTTTGGTGAATTGTTTGCCTGGATCATTGGCTGGGCCTTGATCATGGAATATTCTATTGGTAATATTTACGTTGCATATAGTTGGAGTGACTATTTCACTTCTTTTCTTCAAAAAATAAATGTTCATATTCCTCAGTATCTATGTACCAGTTATATGGAAGTCAAAGATTCATTGGCCGCTGGGAGTTCCAATGCTGAGATTCGAGATGCCTGGGAAAATGCTCCAATGATTGGAGGATTAAAAATAATATTCGATTTGCCAGCATTGGTCATTAATTTACTCATCACTTTATTGGTTTATCGCGGTATCAAGGAAAGCCGAAATTTTAGCAATTTAATGGTGATACTGAAAATGATTGTGGTGGGTTTGGTAATTATAGTGGGCGGGTACCTTGTTTTTTCGAAAGGACTAACGCCTAACTGGATGCCTGCTAATGAGCAAGGGTTAAAATCATTTATGCCCAATGGCTTTAGCGGGGTAATGGCTGCCGTAAGTGGTGTATTTTTTGCCTATATTGGTTTTGATGCAGTAAGTGTATTGGCAGAGGAAAGTAAAAATCCACAACGAGATCTTCCCAGAGGAATGATCCTCTCATTAGGTATTTGTACCATCGTTTATATATTGCTTAGTCTAGTTTTGTCAGGTGCAGTCAATTATAGAAATTTTGAAGGAGTGGGTGATCCGCTGGCTTTTATTTTTGAAAAACAAAACTTAAATGTAGCCTGGATGCAGTTTTTTGTTGCAATAACCGCTGTGGTAGCAATGACGAGCGTGATGTTGGTATTTCAAATGGGGCAGCCGCGAATATGGATGAGTATGAGCAGAGATGGTTTGATGCCTCCGGTTTTTCAAAAAATACATGCCAAATACAAGACACCTTCTTTTGCTACCATCGCTACAGGATTGGTGGTGGGCATTCCAATTTTGTTTACCGACAAAACCTTTGTGCTAGATTTCACTAGTATTGCTACGCTATTTGCATTTGTATTGGTTTGCGGGGGAGTGCTATTGATTCCAAAAAAAGAAAAACAGCCAGGAAAATTTCATTTGCCCTATATTAATGGACAGTTCATTTTCCCGTTGATCGTATTTGCGGCAATGTTATTGGCGAAATCCCTATCAAGTAATTACTTTTCGCAAATGCTCAATTTTGATTTTACTGCGAATGCTGACTATGTTAGTGGCAAACTTAGTTATATGGATGTAGCCACTCCCAATATATCCTTGATTGTTTTTTGGATAATTGCTGTGCTGCTGTCAATACTTTCCTACTTCAAAAAATACTCATTGATTCCATTAATGGGATTAATTACCTGCTTGTATTTGCTTACGGGTATGACTAAAAGCAACTGGGCTTGGTTTCTTGGCTGGCTGGCCATTGGATTGGTAATTTACCTATTGTATGGGTATAAAAAAAGCAAGTTGTCAGTTTAGCTTACTTTAATCTAAATTTTTCATAGTGAATATCCTCTTATTTGAAAAATCACAATAGGAACCCTCGTTATTACATGCTAAACTAGGTTAACTTTGCTCCAATAATATTCAATCAATAATTGCGCCATTTATGAAGTACCAGGAGGGGGATAAAATAATCGTTTTACTTACCAATGAAGAAGGAAAGGTAGTGGAGATTATGAATGAAAAGATGGTGATGATTGAAGTGAAAGGGGTTCGTTTTCCAGCCTATATGGATCAGATTGATTTCCCTTATTTCAAAATGTTTTCAGAAAAGCGGATCGTTGAAAAGAAAAAAATATTTATCGATAATGTAAAACAGGAAAAGGGAACACTGAAAATAAAGGTGGACAATGGAGTGTTTCTTGCATTAATGCCCATATTTGATAAAGATGTTTTTGATGATGATGTAGTGGAAAAATTTAAGATTTATCTGATTAACCAAACGGATACTGCTTATCTTTTTACCTATCGTTTATTTTTTGCTGGAGAAAATAGTTTTGAGTTGAAAAATACCCTTCTTCCGGTGAGTGATTTTTATTTACACAATGTGAATTTTGAGGACCTAAGTGATAATCCACGTTTTGATGTAGAATTCAGTTTGGCGGATCCTGACAAAAAGAAGGCACCTTATTTTGAGACTTCATTGAAATTAAAGGCAAAGCAAATTTTTAAACGTATTGAAGAAATTCAGCTTAAAAATGAGCCGATGTTTTCCTATCCCTTATTTGAGACCTATCCAGATAAAGTAGATGAGGAAAAGGTTGATCTATCTAGTTTGGGTAATGCAGGATTTAGGGTCTATGACCTAAGTAAAGTGAAGGAAAATTTGCCCCCGGCAAGATCAGTTGTAGACCTGCATATTGAAAAGTTGACTGATAATTGGAAACAGCTTAGTAATTTTGAAATATTGACCATTCAAATCAAAGCATTTGAGAAATTCTATGATTTGGCAGTTGCA
>CANIMM010000241.1 GCA_947468255.1 Chitinophagaceae bacterium
AGAAGCCGTTGAATTATTTATGAATGATCCAGAAACAGACGCCATTGTAATGATTGGTGAAATTGGTGGTGGAATGGAAGCTGAAGCAGCATATTATATTCAATCTACCGGCAACAAAAAACCTGTAGTTGGTTTTATTGCCGGACAAACTGCTCCTCCGGGTCGTAGAATGGGACATGCAGGCGCAATTGTTGGTGGAGAAGATGATACAGCTGCGGCCAAAATGAAAATCATGGCTGCTTGTGGTATTCTAGTGGCGGCAAGTCCGGCAGATATTGGCAAAACAATGGCTGAGGCATTAAAAAAATAATCACCCAACTTATTTCAATTTACAAATAACCCTCGGCAGCTGTCGGGGGTTATTTATTGTATGAAACTGTATTTCCATCTAACCTATTATTATAATTCAACAAATTGTATCTTGTAAAGAAACGCTATTGACAATGTTTTTGAAAAAATTATGGTTCATCCTATTAATAGTGATGACTATTACCAAATCCACTATAGCTCAAACAGCAATCAACTATTCAGAGCACTGGGAAAAAGTAGGCGCGCTCGAAAAAAAAGGACTTACTCAAACTGCCAACCTAGCGGTAAAAGCCATCTACCATTTGGCGGTTCAGGATAACAACGAAGCACAACAAATTAAATGCTGCATCTTCCTGATTAAGTATCGCAATGAACGAGAAGAAGACAGCAGAGAGCAAGCAATTTGGTATGTAGACAGCTTACTTGCAAAAGCAAAAGCGCCAGCAAAGAATATTTTACAAAGCATGCAGGCTGAAATGCTTTGGCAATATCTTCAACAAAACCGAACTGTTTTTTACAACACGACTAGAACAGCAGATGACAAAAATAAAAATATCCGTACTTGGAGTCTGTACAAATTGCTTTCGACTATTTCAAATTTGTACAAAAACTCATTGAACAATGATCAGCTGCTAAAAAAAACATCCCTTCAAAAATTTGAGCCCATTATTATAAAAGGACAAAATACCCGGCAACTTCGCCCAACCCTTTTTGATTTTTTAGCACACAGAGCATTGGAGTATTTTACAAATGATGAACATGAACTTACCCAACCTGCTCATTATTTTACGATTGCTGACCCAAAGGCATTTGCGCCTGCTGATGAATTTGCAAAGACGCAGTTTACTTCCAGAGACAGCGCTTCATTAAAATTGAAAGCAATCGAACTGCTTCAGCAGTTGATTCTGTTTCATTCAAAAGACAGCAATCAAAATGCACTATTGGATGCAGATTTGATCCGATTCAATTTCATTTACCGTTATGCAGAAAATCAAAATAAATTTTTATTATATGAGACTGCACTAAAAAAAATAGCGGCGCAATATGAAAAAAATCCAGGAATTGCGCAGGCGATGTACCTGAATGCCCAAGCTCATTTTGAAAAAGGAACTGATTTTCAACCATTGACCAGGATTGCCAATCAAGCTGAAATAAAAATGGCCAAAGAGATCTGCGAGGAGGCTATTTTGAAATTCCCAGGCACTGAAGGAGCCATTCATTGCCAAAATTTATTAATGCAAATCCTGCAACCTTCGATACAGCTAGAAACTGAAAAAGTAAACTTACCCAACCTCCCTTTTAGAACATTGGTAAAATATAAAAATGTAAAAAAAATATATTTCAGAATCATTCCTATCACCAGAAGTGAAATAAAAAAAATAGGTACGCAGCAGGATCCCAAATTTTGGGAATCAATCGTTTCCCTGTCCCCATTAAAAAATTGGAATGTTGCAGTCCCCGATTTACAAGATTACCAAGTGCATTCCACCGAAATAAAAGTGGATGGATTACCCATCGGCATGTATTGTATAGTAGCCAGCTTGGATGAAAATTTTACTACCAATAAAAATATACTTTCCCAACAATGGATTTATTGCAGCAATATTAGCCTCCTGCATAATAACAATGACTACCATGTAGTAGATCGTGAAACTGGGCGCCCACTACCCAATACAATGGCTCAGGTATGGGAAACCAGCTATAACTCCACTAATCATCAGATTGAAGAAAAAAAGGCAGAAAAATACATTACCGATGAAAACGGCTATTTTAAATTAACGCCCTCAAAAACATACCGCAGCTTTTTATTTCAATTGATAAATAAGGATGACGAACTTTTCTTAGATGAAAATAATTACAACAATTATTTCAACGATATCGATCAGCAACTAACACCGTCAAGCTTTCTATTCACCGACCGATCGATCTATCGACCAGGACAAAGCATTTATTTTAAAGGGATTGTTTTGCAAAAAGGCACCCATGCCAATGAAACAAAGATTCTACCTTCATTCAAAACCTCCATCTTTTTAAAAGATGCTAACCAACAAGTTGTAAATGAATTAAAAATAACCACCAATGAATTTGGATCCTATCAGGGATCATTCCAACTGCCATTGAATCTGCTCAATGGACAATTCTCCTTATTCGATGAGGCAACCAACACCAACCATTCTTTTTTTGTAGAACAATACAAGCGTCCAACATTTTTTGTACAAGTATCACCGCCTTCAAGAACCTATCGAATTTTTGATAGCATAACAATAATTGGTAATGCAAAAGCTTTCGCAGGTAATTCAATCAATGGGGCCTCCGTTCAATACAAGGTTACCAGAAAAGCAAATTATCCAATCGCATGGCAAAGTACTCGTACCGCTGTAATTTTTCCGCCAGGAGCATTTTCTTCCACCGTAGCAATTGCCCATGGCGAAAGCAGCACGGATGAAAATGGCAATTTCAATATTAGCTTCCTGGCTTTACCCGATGAAAGCCTCGATAAAAATGATCAGCCTATTTTTAATTATGATGTAACTGCCGATGTAACCGACATAAGTGGAGAAACGGCCAGTGATCAAACTATTATTAAATTAGGTTACCAGAGTATGCAACTTACCATTGAGCTGCATGAAAAAATATTGGTCAACGATTTGCAAAATTTAAAAATTCGCTCTAGTAATTACAATGGTATTTTTGAAAAGGCAACTGTGCATCTAACCCTATATCCACTCCAGGCACCTGACAAAATTTTCAGGCAGCGATACTGGACAATGCCAGACCAATTTGTATTAAGTAAGGAAGCGTATACTTCCTATTTCCCATTCGATGCATATCAAGATGAAGACCAAATAATTAAATGGCCCAGGGGAGAAGCAATAATCAATCAAGATGCCATCACTGATAGCAGTGGTGAATGGACCTTGGGCAATACCAAACTAAGCGCAGGATGGTATAAAATAGTGGCCGCTGCCAAAGATACATTTGGAGAAGCCGTTGTAGCAGAAAAATTTATATTGATACAAAGCGATGCTTTCGAAAAAATGAACAAAGAAAAAAATAGCGCTTTGTCGGTCACTGTACAAAATAAAGAGGTGGCTCCCGGACAGCAAATTAAATATGAAATCAAAACAGGGTTTCCAAGAATTTGGCTGATACAAACCTTGAGTAGGATGGATCAATCGAATAGCATCTCCTACCCTGTCATTCTTAGGGATCAGCCTTATCAAAATGAAATCATTGCAAATGAAATCGACCGCGGTGGCATAGCATTGAATTATATTTTTGTTCAACACAATAGGGTATATGCGGGAACTGAAAACTTTTTAATCCCCTGGAAAAATAAAGATCTGCAAATTAAATATCAAACTATCCGTAATAAATTACTGCCAGGTAGTAAAGAAAATTGGACTGCAACCATCAGTGGCAATCAAGGTGAAAAAGTGGCTGCAGAAGCCCTTGTAAGCATGTATGATGCCAGCTTGGATCAATTTAAAAAACATTCCTGGAGCCCATTGGATATCTGGCCCACATTGAGCAATATTGCAGGATGGAATGGAAATGGTTTTAGTACTGTTCAATTTGAAATCTTGAATAAAAAAGAACTTTCCTTACTAAGTTCGATCCCAAAATCATACGACCGCCTACTCCCCGATTATTTATCCCATTCACCGATTCCCATAAATGGAATTCAAATCAGGGGTTTATCTGCCATTTCCGAAAAAAAAGTGGGTGCCCCGCAATTGTTTATCAATGATGCCAATACAGAAAAAAAACAGCTACTCCCAATCGATCAATTGATGGAGGTCCGTAAAAATTTTAATGAAACTGCTTTCTTTTTTGCCAATCTTTTAACCGACAGTAGCGGAAATATTAGTTTTCATTTCACTTTACCCCAATCCCTTACCCAATGGAAACTAATGACACTGGCTCATACCAAAGACCTTTCTAGTGGCTATATAGAAAAAAATATACTTGCGCAAAAGCCTCTAATGGTTCAAGCCAATTCACCCCGATTCATGCGAGCGGGCGACCGGATGGAGTTCAGTGCAAAAATTAGTAATCTCAGTGACCATGAATTAACCGGAACCACTCAATTGTCATTATTGAATACCACCACCCACCAATCGGTAGATGGCTGGTTTAAAAACATTTTCCCTACTCAATACTTTACCGTTGCTGCGGGACAAAGCTCGGCAATAAAATTCCCAATAGAGGTTCCATTCAATTTCAATGCCGCCCTAATTTACCAAATAACCGCTACCACCCATCCGCTCAATCCTGTCCAACAGCCGATAAGCGACACGGATACATTCAACCATTCAAAAAACAGCCGGAAGGAAGATGCGAAATTTATGGAAAGCCAAGGGGTTGCTTTCTCCGATGGTGAAGAATCAATCATCCCTATTTTGACCAATCGGATTTTAGTTACAGAAACTTTTCCGCTCAATATTCGCAATGCCGCACATAAGAATTTTACATTTAAAAAACTGCTGCAAAGTGGCGAAAGCGCTACTATCCAACACCAGGCTTTGACGATGGAGTTTAGTTCCAACCCTTCCTGGTATGCCGTGCAAGCATTGCCTTATTTAATGGAGTCGGAATTTGAATGTGCAGAACAAATTTTCAATCGGTATTATGGAAATACACTGGCTAAAAATATCACCCGAAGCATTCCAGCTATCAAAGAAATATTTTCGAAATGGACTAATGA
>CANIMM010000242.1 GCA_947468255.1 Chitinophagaceae bacterium
CAAAGCATATACGGGAACCAAATATAAATGTTGAATTTTATGCGCTGGCACCCATTTTTGCGTTTCACACTGACGAATAATGGGACTTTTTGCAATGTCGTCATCAATTCCATCTACATTGGTATAGGTATGGTGAATGATATTATGTTTTTGTTTCCAAAAAAATGAACTGGCTCCTAGGGCATTTGCGGATAGGCCCAATAAGTCGTTCAGCCAGGGCTTGGTGCTATAACTTCCGTGATTGGCATCATGCATCACGCTAAAGCCAATACTGGCAAATGTAAAGCCGAGTAATGCGCAAATCAGCAAAGCCAGCAGAGGATTGATGGAGATAAATATTAGGCTGCAATACATTGCAATTGCCGCTCCTACCAAGGTGACTGTTTTGATATACAATCGCCAGTCGCCCGTTTTTTTAATACCATTTTTTTCAAAATACTCGTCTACAGAAAGCTTCAAACTTTGGTAGAACTGATTGTTGCGGTTATCGAAGGTTATTTTTGCCATGATGGTATATTGGTATTTTTAGAAAAATTCAATCGTTTTTATGAGATATTGCAAGGCGGGTGAATGCCATTCTTCAATTTTAAAGTTAGGCCATTCTCACTTATTGACAATAATTAATTCATCTTAAATGGAACGGTCATTTCAAAGACGGGAATTGCTACAGAAAAAGTTTTTTTTGTATGCAGATTTTCCATGGTATAGTTGCCATACATTTTACCCATCTCGGTACTAAGGCTGCAGCCACTGATATATTGATACTTTTCTCCGGAACTGATCTGAGGCTGAACGCCAATTACGCCCTCTCCCTCTACTTCACGCAAACTACCTATGGCATCATAAATATACCAATGACGTCGCAATAATTTAACCGGATACGCATTGCTATTTTCAATAGTAATACGGTAGGCAAACATAAAGTCACTGTTTGCAATGTTACTATACTCAGGCTGGTAGAAAGTTTCTACACTTACAATAACCCCTTCTGAAATTTTTGAAATCATTCTTTAAATTGTGGTGATACAAAAATAACTCAAAAAACCACCTTTTGTTGTAAACCTTGGCAGTATTATTCGTTAAAAGTGAAAATTCTTTCAAATAGGAATGTATACAATAAATAATGAATAAGTAACGAATGGGCTCAATCACCCGTAGTTGGGAAAATATATCGACACTATACTTTTTTTACAGAAGAAAAGCCATTCTTTTGGAGCCAAGTCATTGCTTTATCCCTGTTATCTCCTTGCACGATGATTTCGCCGTCTTTTACCGACCCCCCGGTACCGCAAAATGTTTTTATTTTTTTTCCCAGTTCTTCCTTGTCAACTGTTGTTCCAATAAATCCCTCTATCAAGGTAACCGCCTTGCCTGCACGATGCTTGGTATCCAAGCGCACTTTTAGTTTTTGTTGTGCCGGCAATAAGGTTTCCAATTCCTCATTTTGCGCTTGCTCCATTTTGAAATTTGGATCAGTGGAATAAACCAACCCACCCAAAGTATTCAATTTTATTTTAGCCATAACATTTTTTTAAAAACTACTCCAAATTTTCATTTCTCTGGTACCGAAACTCATGCGCTAGGGATTGTTTGGTAGTGCCTTCAAACTTAAATCCAAACTGCGGGCTTGGTGAATGACTGCTCCACAGGAAATAAAATCAACGCCAGTAGCAGCATAGGCTTCGATATTAGTTAGATCAATGCCCCCACTTGCTTCCGTCTCATACTGCCCTTGAATGATTCCGATTGCCTCCCTAAGCAATTCAGGTGAAAAGTTGTCTAGCATAATGCGATTGATCTTGCCAATGGCCAATACCTTTTTTACATCTTCCAGACTTCGCGTCTCCACCTCTATTTGTAATCCAGGTTTAATCGTTTGCACATATTCATAAGCCTTCTCGATTGCCTTTTCAATTCCTCCGCAATAATCAATATGATTGTCTTTGAGCATAATCATATCAAATAAACCAAACCGATGATTTACACCACCTCCAATCCGCACGGCTTCCTTTTCCAATAATCTGAAATTAGGGGTGGTTTTACGGGTGTCCAATAATTTGCAGGGATAATCCTTGAGCTTGTCAACATAGGTTCGAGTAAGGGAAGCAATACCACTCATTCTTTGCATGCAATTCAAGACCAAGCGCTCGCATTGCAGGATGGTATGCACATTTGCTTCCACCTCAAATGCGGTTTCTCCATATTCCATCGTTTGCCCATCAGCTTTATAAGCTTGAAAACTGCTGTCGGGCTGCATTGACCGAAATATCTTTTCTGCTACTGAAATACCTGCAAGTATACCCTGCTCCTTAATTTTTAAAACCGCTTTACCCTTGGCGGCTCTGGGTATACTAGATAAAGTAGAATGGTCGCCATCGCCAATATCCTCTGCCAATGCATTTTTTATTAGTTCCGCTAATTGTTGATCATACAAGTTCATGTGCAAATTTATAAAAATAAAAAACCTGTAAACGAAAAGTCTTACAGGCTAAAAATGAGTTCCTATCAATAACCCCTTTATGGTAGGAATTGATTACTGAAACAATTTCCCTAATTTCTTTATGTGTTCAATAGAATTAGCGATTTTCAAAACGCAATTCCTGCAAAACCTGTATATCCCCTTTTTTCTTCATAAAAATAGTAGTCCTAAAAGCCCCATTTTTGGTTTGAAGGGTACCGATGCAAAACTGTGAGCCTGCGTTTTCCCCCTTGTGAATGATTTCAAAACTTTTAACCGGATTTGATGTAAAAAAATCTTTGATTACCATTTCTGCTTGGCTTTTACTATAACTATTGCTTTTATCGGGCATACTGATATCTACCACATTGTCAAAATATTTCGCTACCATCACCGAATTTCCAGCCTTCATTGCTGCAACGACTTCGTCTATTCCGGCATTTACAATTAAGGATGATAAAAAAACGACCAGTACGGGTAAAACTAAAAAATGTTTCATGCTTGGGGTATTTTAGGATTACAAATTTGCCAAAAACGTGCCAATGTTTTAACAGATAAGCGGAAATTGCAATGAAAAGGTAATTAGCTTTTTTGAAAACCTCTAAAAAAGTTAACTTTGTAGTATGAATACTAAAAAAACAATCCTCATTATCATGGATGGATGGGGCCTTGGTAAAGTTAAAACTAGCGATGCCATACAAAATGCAAATGTTCCATTTGTTAGTTCTTTATATCATAAATTTCCTAATACGACCTTGGTCACCTGCGGCGAGGAAGTGGGACTTCCTGAAGGTCAGATGGGAAATAGCGAAGTAGGTCATCTGAACCTTGGGGCTGGACGAATTGTCTATCAGGAACTGCAACGTATCAATGTTGCTATTCGAACTGGTGAATTTCAAAAAAATGAGCCTTTACTAAAAGCCATCCGGTTTGCCAAAGCAAACAACAAACCCTTGCACTTGATTGGTCTTGTGAGCGACGGAGGAGTGCATTCCCATACTTATCATGTTAAGGCAATTGCTTCGCTTTGCAAAGAGGAAGGCCTTCAAAATTTACTAATACATGCATTCACCGATGGCAGAGATACTGATCCAAAAAGTGGCCTCGGCTATTTAACGGATCTTCAGCAGCACCTCGAAAAAACTACCGGCGCCATCGCTACCATCACCGGCAGGTACTATGCCATGGACAGAGATAAGCGATGGGAAAGGGTAAAACTTGCCTACGATGCAATGGTGAACGGTATTGGAACCATCAGCAATGATCTGCTGGGTGAAGTGAAAAAATCATACGAGCAAAATATTACGGATGAGTTTATTCAGCCAATTATAAATGGTCATCTCGCAAACAGTAAAATTCAAAATGGGGATGTAGTCATTAGTTTTAACTTCAGAACCGATCGCTGTAGAGAAATAACGGAAGTGCTAACACAAAAAGATTTCCCGGAATTTGGCATGCAAAAATTGGATCTTCATTATACCACTATGACTCAATATGACCATAGCTTCAAAAATGTGCAGGTGATTTTTGAAAAAGATGATTTAAAAAACACCTTGGGTGAGATACTCGAAAAGAATGGTAAAACTCAAATCCGAATTGCAGAAACAGAGAAGTATCCCCATGTAACTTTCTTTTTCAGTGGAGGAAGGGAAGCGCCTTTCGAGGGAGAAAAAAGATTAATGGCCCCTTCGCCTAAGGTAGCTACCTACGACCTGAAACCCGAAATGAGTGCACTGGAATTGACAGAATCGATTATTCCGGAAATTAACAATAAAACCGCGGACTTCATTTGCTTAAACTTTGCCAATGCGGATATGGTAGGCCATACAGGCGTATGGAGTGCCATTATTAAGGCGGTGGAAACAGTGGACTCCTGCGTAGAAAAAGTAGTAACCGCTGCTTTGGAAAATGACTATACCGTTTTTCTCACTGCAGACCATGGCAATGCCGACTATGCACTAAATGAAGACGGAAGCCCCAATACCGCCCACTCCCTAAATCTAGTGCCACTTTTTGTGATTGATAAAGATTGGAAGGGTGTCTTAAAAAGTGGTAAATTGGGAGATATTGCACCTACTATTTTAACCGTGATGGGCTTACCTATCCCAGCAGAAATGACAGGCGATGTTTTGATTAATCCTTCATTCAAAAAATAAATTGCCCTATTATGAAAAAAATTATTAAGCCAATAGCATTGGTATTGTTCGCTGCTTTTATCATCATTCAGTTTTTTCGCCCTGAAAAAAACCTGCATGCAGCCGATGCCCCTAGTGCCAATGATATCAGTACAATTTACCCTATGCCAAAGGAAGTAGCCGGCATATTGCAAACAAGTTGCTACGATTGTCATAGCAACAACACCCATTACCCTTGGTATGCTAATTTTCAACCAGTAGCCTGGTGGTTGGCAGATCATATTAAAGAAGGAAAAAAAGAAATTGATTTTTCTGAATTCGCTTCCTATCGTATTGGACGCCAATACAAAAAATTTGAAG
>CANIMM010000243.1 GCA_947468255.1 Chitinophagaceae bacterium
AGACAACCCCTCATATGAAAGATACCAGCGGCAGATTCTTTTAAAAGGATTTGGCGTATCGGGACAGCAAAAATTACTAGCAGCAAAAGTATTGGTAGTGGGTGCAGGTGGACTCGGCTGTCCAGCCCTTCAATACCTTGCAGCAGCTGGCATTGGTACGATCGGCATTGTAGATGAAGATATTGTTTCCATCACCAACCTCCACCGACAGATATTGTATACAGTGGAAGACATCGGTTTTTCAAAATCAGTGAAAGCAAAAGAACGCTTAGCCAAATTGAATCCTGAAATCAATATTGTTGCTTATAACGAAAGGCTAACAACCGATAACGCCCTAGCAATCATTAATAACTATGATTTAGTGATTGATGCAACCGATAATTTTGCTACCCGCTATCTTATTAATGATGCATCTGTATTATTAAATAAACCAATCGTGTATGGAGCAGTGTCACAATTTGAAGGGCAGGTGGCTATTTTAAATTATAATTCCAATACTAATATTATTGCGGCCAATTACCGTGACCTATTTCCCTCTCCACCCGTAGAGGGTGAGGTGCTCAATTGTGCAGAGGCAGGCGTACTGGGTGTTTTGCCGGGTATCATTGGCAGTATGCAAGCCAGCGAAACCATTAAACTCATCGCCGGTATCGGAAAGCCACTCATCAATTCCTTATTGACTTACCATTCCCTTACCAACCAGTTTTATGAAATTGAAATAGTGGTAAGAGCAGCAACCCGCTCTTTACTACCTGCTAACGAGGCGGAGTTCAGAAAAATGGATTATGAATGGTTTTGTGCTGCCCCTGCTAGCAAGTTTGAAATCAATTGGGATAATTTTAATCAAATGTCCAACTCGGCGGATATTGAAATCATCGATGTAAGGGAGTTGGGAGAAACCCCTTTACCAACAGCATTTCATTATTCGCAAATTCCCTTATCGCAATTCAAGGAAAATATAGCCACTTTAAATAAAGACACCCTCGTCGTATTCTGCCAATCAGGAAAAAGAAGTTTGCAGGCTGCTCAATGGTTATTTGATACATTTGGTGAAACAAAAAAAATATATAGTCTGCAGGGAGGCATTACTGACTGGATAAAATACAATTCAACGCAAAGCTGATGACAGAAAAAAAAGCAAAAAATATATTTACCAACGGGCCTATTGCGCCTGATTTTATTGGAAAAAGCATCCAAAATCATAGCACGAAAAAAGGGATTGGCGGACACAGTATTTTTTTAGGACAGGTAAGGGCCGACACAATCGATGGACGCCTGGTGGCTGCGATTGAATATACTTGCTATGAAGCAATGGCAACCGAAAAAATGCATGAGATCAGGGAAGCTATTTTTGCTAAATATGAACTTTCCTGCCTGCATGTGTATCACAGTTTGGGCAAAGTGGCCGCTGGCGAAATTTCTTTGTTCGTATTCACCTCTTCGGTACATCGTAAAGCGGCTATCCATGCCTGTGAGGAGTTGGTAGAAAAAATAAAATCGACATTGCCCATCTGGGGGAAAGAAATATTTGACAACGAAACCCATCAATGGAAGGAGAATAAATAATCATGGTAAACATAACACATAAAAACAGTAGCCTTCGCAAGGCAGTTGCCACCGCGATACTAACGGTATCCAAGCAGTCAACCATCGATGCGATAAGAGATCGGAAAGTGCCAAAGGGCGATGTATTTGAATTTTCAAGGGCCGCCGGATTGCTCGGCATAAAAAAGACAAGTGATGTAATTCCGGATTGCCATCCTTTACCCGTAGAGTATGCTTCTATCCAACACCAGATTGATGGATTAACTATTTTAATTACGGTGGAAGTGCATACCATTTATAAAACCGGTGTTGAGGTGGAGGCCATGCATGGTGCTGCAGTAACTGCACTTACTATGTACGATATGTTAAAGCCGTTAGACAAAGGGGTAGAAATTTCAACCATTCGTTTACAAAGTAAATCGGGCGGAAAGACTGACTTGAAAATTGATTCAATACAAAATCTTCGCTGTGCAGTGATTGTGTGTTCAGATACGGTGGCTGCAGGAACAAAAGAAGACAGTTCCGGTAAAAAAATAATCGACAAATTAAAGCAGTTTCATTTATCTACTGAAATATATAAAATCATCCCAGATGAAATTACAGCCATACAGGCAATTGCAAAACAGTTGAGCGAAGCAGGTTTTCAGCTAGTGCTATTTACAGGTGGAACAGGGCTTTCACCCAAGGACCTTACTCCCGATGCGATAATTCCTTTACTTGACCGTGAGATTCCGGGAATGATGGAAGCGGCGCGCAATTATGGACAGCAAAGAACTTCATTCGCCATGCTCTCCAGAGGTGTTGCTGGATTCATAAAAAATACTTTAGTAATTACTATGCCCGGATCTCCTCGCGGGGTAGAGGAAACTATGGATGCATTGTTTCCTTCGGTGCTTCATGTATTTAAAGTAGCAGAAGGGATGCGGCATGAGGGATAAGATTTTATAGTAGTTAGGTAGATGCTTCCAATTTTTAAAATACATAGAAGATGACTTATCTTCAAAGCTGCTTGTTAATTTTAATTCAAAAAATAAAATTCATATATGAAAAAGACCATTTTTATTGTAGCCGCTGTATTGCTTTCATGCTTATTTTATTCTTTCAATCAACTGAAAGTTGACAACGAAATCTTTGACCCAACGGGCATTGTAGCCCCGAATGCAAAATTAGAAAAACTTGGCGAAGGCTATAGTTTTACAGAAGGGCCAGCAGTGGATAAGCAAGGCAATGTTTTTTTCACTGACCAACCGAATGACAAAATCATTCAGTGGTCTGCGAAAACTGGAGCGTTAACTACCTTTTCAGCCAATTCGGGTGGTCGCTCCAATGGAATGTATTTTGATGCCGCAGGTAATCTTATCACTTGTGCTGATATGGAAGGAGCAATATGGCGTTTTGATAAAAAGGGGAATCATACTGTAATCGCAAAAAATTATGATGGCAAAACATTAAATGGACCAAATGATTTATGGATCAATCCAAAAAATGGTGGCATGTATA
This sequence comes from Chitinophagaceae bacterium, assembly GCA_947468255.1. Lineage (GTDB taxonomy): Bacteria > Bacteroidota > Bacteroidia > Chitinophagales > Chitinophagaceae > Ferruginibacter. Next base: position 3,046 of record CANIMM010000243.1, read on the forward strand.
TCACCGATCCGCGCTATGCAAGAGATTATTGGGCAGCCGCTGATCCTCGAAAACTTGCAACGCAACAAGGTGGGAATTTTTTATATTATCTCAGCCCCAAGAGCAACAGTTTACAAAGAGTGGATGAAAATCTAATAGTACCCAACGGCATTGTTGGATCGCCCGATGGCAAAAAACTCTATGTGGGCAATATGCAGCCTGCAGTTACTTATGTCTATGATATTAACAAGGGTGGTTCGGTTTCCAACAGGCAAATTTTTTGTTCAATGCAAACCGACGGCATGACGATAGACGATCAGGGCAATGTTTATTTAACCAATCAACTGGGCGTAACAGGTTTTAATAAAAATGGAGAAAGGATATTCAATGTGCCAACTGGAGAAAATTGGACCGCCAATGTAGTTTTTGGTGGAGAAAATAGAGATCTGCTTTTTATTACCGCTATGGGAAGGGTTTACGGCTTAAAAATGAAAGTAAGAGGAGCGGTAAAATAAAATTTGTTTACTTTTTAAATAGGGAGGAGATGACGAAATAAACAAAGTGAAATTTGTAAAATCTATTTCGATTTTACAAATTTCACTGCATCTATAAAATTAGGACTCTCTATTTTTAAAATATAGGCCCCTGCTATTAGATTCCCTAAGTCAATATTGACTCCTTGGAAAATAGTAAGTCCGGATTCTTTTCTTGCCAATACTTCAAATCCATCGGCCGACCAGATGCTTAATTTAAACAATTCTGATTTTGGAGGGGTTTTGATAAACTGAACCTTTGTATTATTGACAACCGGGTTTGGATACAATTTCACTCCTAAGCTACCAGGCTTTAGTATCACTTCGCAGTTCATTGCAAATTCCCCTTTGGCTCGCTCACCATAAAGAACTGCAATGCCATTTTGAACAGTTAAGCAAGTGGCTGAACTTTTAAATTGAATAGCCAAACCGTTGTTTTGCAAGCCGGGAATAGCTCCCATCGAACTCATAATAAAGCCACTGGCTGATTGAGCATATCCATCAACGGTAAAAAAGGATACAACTAATAGGGGGATGATTTTTTTCACAAAAAGGAATTGAGTTATTTTTTAAGGCTAAAATACATTTTAGTTGTCTGACCATTCACTACAAAGGATAGAATTAAATTATTTGCACCGATCGATTCAATCTGATAAGTGTAGATCAATGGATTTCCGTTGATCGTGGTAGCATTGACTGAAATTTGCAATTGACCATTGCTACTCAAAATGGCGAACGAACCTTTTGTGCCATCAGAATCTTTGGTGGTTCGATCATTTAAGAAGTTGATAAAATAAGTGGATTGGCCAACATAGTTTTTGCTTTCAGTCCCGGTTTGTTTATAATCCAGGAACCATGTTTTGTCGCTCAACATGGAATAGGCAATCTCAGCATTGATTGTATTTTCGTCTTTTTTGCATGAAAATAAGATGCATGCTAAAAAAAGGATGGTTAGTTTGCGTAAGTTTTTCATATATATTAAAATAAATCTTTTGTGGTAACAGCAATTCCCAATTCAAATGAACTTAATTGAATAGGGGCATCAGAATGAAATAGGTTAACTCCATGTTTATAATGAAGAAATAGTAAATAATAGTCATTGTCATTAAATTCAACACCGATATGCCCGTTGACAAACAGTTTGTTTGCGGTATTTTTTACGCGCTGGTCATTACTAAAGCCAGAAATGCGTAGATCCATACCAGGTCCTGCTACTGCGTAAAATTTATATTTATTGGTACTAAAAAACAACGGTTTTTTATACAGTGCCGACAGGTTGAGGGTAGCAAATTGGTTGTCAATTTTATATTGTGTAAAATCACCCAGAAATGGTTCTAGCCTAGTCTTGTTGATATAATAATTTCCGGCGTTTACCATACTCAGACTCATTTG
>CANIMM010000244.1 GCA_947468255.1 Chitinophagaceae bacterium
ATCTAATGCCGTTGTTGGTCTTTTGACCAACAACCGAAGCTTACAGGATACTTACCCGTTGCTGAAATTATACTATTTCAACGCTTCGCATGTTGGTCAAAAGACCAACATGGGCTTAAATGGTGAATGGGCAATTGTGAATGGGCAATGGTGAATGGTCAATGGTGAATGGTGAAAGCTCGGCCATCTTGTTGTTTCTAGACTAGTATGCTAATTCATCCAGCACACTTTCAGTTATCAGTTATCCATTTTCCAATTCACCATTGACCATTGCCCATTCACCATTGACCATTCACAATTGCGTCCTGATAAAAATCATAAAAACTTTGACGGCCATCATCCCTTGAAAAAGTTAGTTCGCACATCTTTGTAGTCATTATTTTACAATAAAAAGCCAGCCTGCTCATTCAAACAGACATTACCATACCCGTAAGTTGCTATCACTGTGGTGAGCAATGTGATGAAATCATTGAGTTGGACAGCAATCATTTTTGTTGCGAAGGCTGTAAGCAAGTGTATCTGTTACTGAATGAAAACAATTTGTGTGTCTATTATAATTTTGATAAGGGCCCTGGCATTAAAGCCAAAGGTAAATTTGTTTCTGGTCGATATGCCTATTTAGACGATCCTGAGACGGCTCAAAGATTGGTACAGTTTAGTAGCGAAACACAAACGAATGTGACTTTTCAGTTGCCACAGATGCATTGCGCTTCTTGTGTTTTTTTGTTGGAAAATTTGCATCGCATTGAGCCAGGCATTACCCAATCCCAGGTAAATTTTCAGCGAAAGGAAGTCTTCATCATTTTTGATCCGGCGCAAACTTCATTGAGAAAAGTGGTGGAGATATTGTCTTTTATTGGATACGAGCCATCGATTCATTTGCAGGACAGCATCGAAAAGCAGGTCACCAAACATAGTAAAAAAGAACTATATCATATTGGCGTAGCAGGTTTTTGCTTTTCCAATATTATGATGCTCAGCTTTCCAGAATATTTTTCATCTGGCAATATTGAGCAAGCAGGATTAAAGGCCACTTTTGCTTGGTTGAATCTTTCCTTATCGCTTCCGGTATTTTTTTTTAGTGCCTCCGGCATTTTTATATCTGCCTGGAAAGGGCTTCGGCAAAGGTTTTTAAATATTGATGTTCCCCTTGCACTGGCCATCCTGGTTACTTTTGGCAGAAGCTATTACGAAATCATTTCGGGCAGTGGTTCTGGCTGGCTGGATTCAGGAACAGGCATCGTTTTTTTTATGTTGATCGGCCGGTGGTTTCAAAATAAGACCTATGACTCTTTTTCATTTGACAGGGATTACAAATCATACTTCCCATTAGGTGTAACCAGATTAAAAAATGGGATCGAAATCAATGTCCCGGTTACGCAACTGATTAATGGCGACTGCATCTTGATAAGGAATGACGAAATGATACCCGCTGACGCGGTTTTGATAAAAGGCAAGGCCAATGTGGATTATAGTTTTGTAAGTGGCGAAAGCAGGCCGGTACCAAAAAATATGGGCGACCTGATTTATGCAGGTGGAAAACAATGCGGCAGTGCAATTGAGTTGGAAATTGTAAAAGAGGCCTCTCAAAGTTATATTACGCAATTGTGGAATAATGATATTTTCAAGCATAAAAAAAATGTAGCTACTTCATTTATTCATCCCTGGAGCAGGTATTTTACCGCGGCACTTTTTTTGGTGGCCATTAGTGCTGCGGTATATTGGGCAGCGGTTGATGCTACTAAAATATTACCTGCAGTTACAGCGGTATTGATTGTTGCCTGCCCTTGTTCCCTTTTGCTTTCCGCCACTTTTACTTATGGCAATATGTTGCGCATTTTTGGAAAAAATAAATTGTACCTCAAAAATGCCGGTGTTATTGAAACCCTTTCCAAAACGAGTGCCATTGTTTTTGACAAGACGGGCACTATCACTGAAAATCATTCGGCCAAGGTACGATACAACGGTATACCACTTTCTCAGCATGAGTTGGGGGTAGTACAAGCTGTTACCCGACAATCTTCCCATCCACTTAGCAGAACAATCAGCAATTATTTGGGAGCATCCAATCCAAAAGAGCGTTTATCGATCCAGGATTTTAAAGAATTTTCCGGCAAAGGGATATCTGCAGTAGTTCAGGATTTGGCAGTAAAAATCGGGTCTGCCGCTTTTGTAAATCATGTTTCGGATGAGGCCGGATTGGATGCGAGTGGTGCTCAGTTGCATGTGATGATAAATGGAGCTCACAAGGGCGTTTTTACGATCAGCAATCTATACCGGCAGGGGATTAAAACTGCCATTACCACATTACAGAAAAAAAACTATGAATTGCTGCTGCTTTCTGGTGACAATAATTCAGAAAGAAAAACACTCGAAGCGTTATTCGATTCTAGTAGCAATGTATTGTTTAACCAGTCACCCCAAGACAAGCTCAATGCCATCCAACAATTGCAAGAGCGGCATCAAAAAGTGTTGATGCTGGGTGATGGACTCAATGACGCCGGTGCATTAATGCAAAGCGATGTAGGGATTGCGGTCAGTGACAATAGTGCTCAATTTTCTCCAGCCTGTGATGCCATTTTAGATGGCAGCAAAATAGGAATGATTCATGAGTTGCTGGCTTATGCAAGGTCTGGTAAAAAAATAGTTGCGGCGAGCTTTGCGCTTTCCATTGCCTATAATATTGTAGGCCTTTCCTTTGCGGTGCAGGGCACACTATCTCCTATTGTGGCTGCCATACTAATGCCGGCAAGCAGTATCAGTATTGTATTGCTGGTGACTTTATTGTCATCTTTAAGTGCGCGGCGTTTAAGGATAATCGTTTCAAAATGATTTTTTATGGAGACATCTAAAAATGTGATAGAAAAAGGCACTATCATCCCCAAAACTATCAACGAAAGCCATAATTGGATTTAAATAGTTGCCACTCACTCTAAACTATAGACGAGCTTATGACTAAAGTCACATTCGGCTTGGATAAGCATCATATTTTAGAAAAGTAACCACTAATAAATTTGTGCTTACTAAAATTCATGCTCAATGAGTGCTTTATTTATTTTAATCGGCATTAGTATCCTGGTGGCAGGCAGCTTTTTGACAGCATTTCTATGGAGTGTAAAAAATGGTCAATTCGACGATGATTATACCCCCTCCATTCGAATTCTTTTTGATAATACTACAGCGCCTTCTCTTACCGACAATTCAACAGCACCTTTAAACCAAACCAAACAATTATAAACATGCAGGTAGAAAAATTTTATTATGATAACAGGATTGTAAAAAACTTTGCATACGCTACTATATTGTGGGGCATTGTGGGTATGCTCGCTGGTTTGTATGTAGCCCTAGAGTTAGTATATCCTTCCATCAACATTCCTCAGTATGGTACATTTGGCAGACTTCGTCCTTTGCACACCAATGCCGTCATTTTTGCCTTTGTTGGTAATGGGATGTTTATGGGTATTTACTATTCCTTGCAACGGTTGTGCAAAGCACGTATGTTCAGTGACGTGTTGAGTAAAATACATTTTTGGGGATGGCAACTGATTATTGTTGCAGCCGCTATCACCTTGCCATTAGGGATTACAGCAAGTAAAGAATATGCCGAACTGGAATGGCCCATTGATATTGCCATAGCTTTAATATGGGTAGTGTTTGGTTGGAATATGTTTGGCACTATTTTGAAGAGAAGAGAAAAACATTTATATGTAGCCATTTGGTTTTACATCGCCACTTTTGTTACGGTAGCGGTATTGCATATCACCAACTCGATGGCATTGCCAATCAGTTTTACCAAAAGTTACTCTCTGTATGCAGGCGTACAAGATGCACTGGTTCAATGGTGGTATGGGCACAATGCCGTAGCGTTCTTTTTAACTACTCCCTACTTGGGGCTTATGTATTACTTTATGCCCAAGGCCGCCAATCGGCCAGTGTACTCTTACCGACTTTCAATTATCCATTTTTGGTCCTTGATATTTTTATATATCTGGGCTGGTCCCCATCACTTGTTGTATACCGCCTTGCCAAATTGGGCTCAATCACTTGGCGTGGTGTTTTCCGCGATGCTAATTTTTCCAAGTTGGGGTGGTATGATCAATGGGTTGCTTACTTTAAGAGGCGCCTGGGATAAGGTAAGGGATGATGTGATTTTAAAATTTATGGTGGTAGCAGTTACGGCCTATGGGATGTCAACTTTTGAAGGACCCTTATTATCCCTCAAAAGCATTAGTGCAGTGAGCCATTATACCGACTGGATTGTTGCCCATGTGCATGTGGGTGCTTTGGGATGGAATGGCATGTTAACGTTTGGTATTTTGTATTGGCTGATTCCAAGAATATTCGGCACCTCGCTTTATTCAAAAAAATTAGCCAACAATCATTTTTGGCTGGGTACTCTGGGGATTGTATTTTATGCGGTACCCATGTACTGGGCTGGATTTGCACAGAGCTCCATGTGGAAGCAATTTACCGAAGCAGGCCAGTTGAAATATACTTTTCTAGAAACGGTTACTTACATGAAACCGTTTTACGCCATGCGCTCCTTAGGCGGCACTTTATACCTGACTGGCGCGTTGATCATGGTTTATAATTTGTATAAAACTGTGAAAGCAGGCAAATTGGTTGCAGATGAAGCAGCTGAGGCAGCGCCATTAGAGAAAGTATATGTAGCTCATAAAGGGGAACACTGGCATAGATGGATTGAGCGTAAGCCGGTACAATTCATGTTGGTTAGTTTGATTGTAATTCTGATAGGCGGAGCGGTAGAAATGATACCCACTTTTATGATAAAGTCTAATGTACCCACCATCAGTAGTGTAAAACCTTATACACCACTTGAGTTACAGGGTAGGGATATTTATGTGAGAGAGGGTTGTTATACCTGCCATTCTCAAATGATTCGTCCTTTCAGAAGTGAAACAGAGCGCTATGGCGAATATTCAAAGGC
>CANIMM010000245.1 GCA_947468255.1 Chitinophagaceae bacterium
CCCCTTAATTTCCCGATAGTCGCAGACTCAATCATCGCATTATTGTTGCATCTTTCGTCTGTAAGGGGAGCAATAATGATAAAAAGGGGGTACTTTTATAGTGTAACCTTTTTTATGTTTTATGAATAAGCTAGCTCAATTTCTTAAAAAGTACCGAAATGAAGTAATCGTGGGCGTACTGGTGTTTCTCTTCTTGATTTTCAGAGATGTAATTAAGGCCTTCTTGTAAAATTGCAGGAAGTTCAACCCTTCAATTTCCTAATAGTCACCTACTCAATCATTGCATTATAGTTATATCTTTCAAGGAGAAGGGGAGCAGCGACTAGAAAGGCTTTCATTCATTTGAGACCCTTTTTTATTTTCACATTACGCCATAATTACGTCACAGATAAAAAATAAGGGATACTTGTGTACTTTTATAATATGACCCTTTTTTTATAAAATCCTCAATTAATGTACATATATTTGTACAATAAAAAGTACATTAATGTTAACAACAACACTGTCAGACTTCAGAAAAGACATTAAAAGTTACCTTGATAAGGTAACTCAAAGTTTTGAAACGCTCATTATCAATCGTGGTAAAGACACGGGTGTGGTCGTTATTTCTTTAGAGGAGTATAACTCACTCAAAAGCACTCAACACGAATTGTCTTCCCGAATCAATCAGCAGCGTTTGGATGAATCCATAGAAGCCTTGAAAGCTGGAAAAAAATCGATAAAAAAACTGGCTGACCAATGAAATTTGTTTTTACTGAGTTGTCTTGGGAAGATTATCTATTCTGGCAAAAAAACGATAAACAAAAATTGAAACGCATCAATGAGTTGTTGAAAGACATCTCACGGAATCCCTATGAAGGTATTGGAAAACCTGAACCATTACGATTTAATTATGCCGGTTTCTGGTCCAGAAGAATTGATGAAGAACATCGATTGATATACAAGGTCGATGGTAATGAGATTCAAATTGCCAAATGTCGATTTCATTATGATTAAAAAGTATAATAGCTGCATCTTTAGTTAAAAGATGGGGAGCTTATAATCAACCACTTATACAAAAATGTAGGTGGTTTTTTTATGCCCCGGCCAGGTTCCTGCCAGGTTTTGAGTTTTTTAGTGTAAACAGGCGTGAATGGAGTTGAGGTGATGATATTAATGAAAATTGATTGATATCTTATTTTTTATAACTTTATATCATCACCAAAGGGTTACTTCAAATTAAACCAATCTTTTAACAAGCAGCACCATTCATTTATTTAAAAATAAATTTACAATGAACATCAAATCAGCAAATCACAAAAAGGCGAACAGTTCCAGAAGAAATTTTGTAAAGCATTCTGTGGTTGCAGCTGCCAGCTTTATGATTGTGCCCCGTCATGTATTGGGAGGGGTTGGCTATAAGGCACCCAGTGATCGCCTGATCATTGCAGCTGTGGGGGCAGGTGGTAAAGGAAACGATGATATTAACAAGTTTTATAAAAGCGGGAAGGCAGATATCGGGTTCCTTTGTGATGTGGATGATCGTAGGTGTGCAGGAACAGTGAAGCAATTTCCAAAAGCGAAGGTTTATAAAGACTGGAGAGAGTTGTTTGATAAAGAATCCAAGAACTTTGATGCAGTATCCGTGTCTACTCCAGATCATACGCATGCCATTGTTGGAATGGGAGCTATGCAATTGGGCAAACACGTGTGGATCCAAAAGCCCATGGCACATGATATCTATGAGGCGCGTAAATTAACTGAAGCGGCTGCTCGTTATAAAGTGGTGACTCAAATGGGAAACCAAGGAGCCTCGGGAGATGGGGTAAGGCAGATGAAAGAATGGTTTGAAGCCGGTCTTTTGGGCGATGTGCATACGGTACAAATTTGGACTAACCGGCCTATCTGGCCACAAGGAATTGCCTGGCCTTCAGCGAAACCACCGGTTCCAAATGGACTTGACTGGGATCTGTGGATTGGAACAGCGCCTTATAAAGACTATGTCGATAAATTGATTCCGCAAGCCTGGCGTGGATGGTGGGATTACGGTACCGGGGCATTGGGAGATCTGGGCTGTCACTTAATGGAGGCGCCCTTTAGCATTCTGAATCTGAAATATGCAACAGATGTTCAAGCAACCGTTGGCAGTGTGTTTTTGGAATGGGGTAAACGTTCTTATTTCCCGGATAGTTGCCCTCCTTCAGCTCATGCAACATTGACCTTCCCTAAAACAAATAAAACAAAAGGCGATGTCACCATGCATTGGATGGACGGAGGAATTAGGCCGGAACGTCCGATTGAGCTGGGTAGTGACGAATTATTTGGAGATGGAATGAGCGGGGTATTATTCATAGGAACGAAAGGGAAAATGATGGCCAGTGAAATGGCACAAAATGCACGCCTTTTGCCATTATCCAAAAATCAGGAAGTAAAAATTAAACAAACCATTCAACGTGTACCGGGAGGTATGGATGGCCACTATGCTCAATGGGTGGAAGGCGCTATTGCCGGCTATGGTAAAACGGAGATGAGTGCTTCTTTTGATAAATCAGGCCCTTTAACAGAAGCGATATTAATGGCAAATCTTGCTATCAGAGGAGCAGATATCCCTCGCCCAGGAAAATCGCCTGATCCGCTTGATCAAAGCTATAATTACCCCGGAGCTAATAAGAAGCTGATATGGGATAATGCCAATATGCGGATCACAAATTATGATGTAGTTAACCAGTTTGTAAAAAGAGAGTACAGACAGGGATGGAGTTTAGGAGTTTAACTAACCAATTTAATTTAAAAATTATTTTTATCAAATTGGTAGCGACAATTTTATTTTATTCCCTGAACGAGGAAAAATTAGTGCTCAGTTTATAATGGATATGCTAAGTATAAGTTTTACCTATTTCAAAAAAGCCGCTGGTATAAAAAAAGACATTGGTTTAACTCACCTACTCAATCATCGCATTGTAGTTGCATCTTTCTAGGAAAAGGGGCGCTAAACAGAAAAAGCCATTCGCCGTGGTGAATGGCTTTTTCTGTATCTATCAGTGAGTTAGCTGGAAAATAGACGTAATTTTTCCCCACAATACCATTTTGACCTAACCCCTAAAAAATGCTCCAACTACAAATTGGTTGCAACATACCAACTACTTGAAATACAATTCAAATGGGGATCAATTTAATAAGGCGACGAGGGGTTATTAAAAATTGGCGATCATAGGTCAATATACTTTGGAGCAAGGGGGTCATTATGCGTGGATTTTCCACAGTATAGGTTTTATTAATTTGAGACCCTTTTTTATTTTGCTATTACATCATAATTACTTTTATGACATCCTGTGGCTGTAAAATGTTTAGTAGAAAAATGAGGACTTATAGTTCCCCTTACCATCATTTACCCAAATTATTTTTGGTGTGGGCTGTGTAAATTGATTTAGTTTATACCCAAACCCATCTGCAACTAAATCATAGTCTCCATCTTTATCTAAGTCATAGAGTCTCATCCAACCCGCCCAAATAGAATTAGGCAATGAGGCAACATCAACCCTTGCTGATGTAACATCAACAAAACTATTATTTTGATTCTCTAAAACTTGAATACCGAATCCTTGATAGTTGATTTCGTGAAGTAATATGATGTCAATATCTCCATCCTTATCCATATCTGTATAAGCCATATCCATCACACTGGTGTAGCTGGTTTGTGCGGGTAAAACAGTTTGATTGCTGGTGTTAAATTTATGAGTTGCAGTTCCCCAAATAACCCTTGACGCTCTTAATTTATTATCCCCTCCTAAAATTAAATCTAAATACCCATCCTTATTTATATCAAATAATTCCATGCAATAGTAATTGTTGGCATTTCCAAAATCGTACCCAAGGCCGGTAATAAGGTCTGCGTTGTATTTAAAATTACCATTTCCAATATTTTCAAAATATACAGGCCCCATTTTGGTTTGGCTTCCTCCAGAATACATGAGAATGTCTATGTCACCGTCATTGTCAACATCACCCGATGAGCCTGAGTGGTAATACCCCATTACTTCTGAAATGTTTTTTAGGGTCATTGATACGTCTGTTCCGAAACTAACAATTTGTACGCTATCTCCCGGGAACGGTAAAGCATCAACGCCACTTGAAGCAATCAACATACCTAATTTGCCATTCCCATAATAATCATTGAACATTAATTTCCTTGCACCAGTTAGTCCCTGAATGATATTGGGTTTTGTAAATGCTGATTTTTCATATTCCCATGTTGCATAATAACCGGGTTTATTTGACCCATGGGGTGCAGGCCAATAGTTATTGAAAATATCATTCTTGCCATCCCCATTTAAATCCCCCATAAAGAAGCCTTGTCGGTTAGAAAAATAACTTTGAACATTTTGGATATACTTAAATCCTATAGTTCCGTTATTGTCATATAAGTTATGAACTTGCGCTGGGTCATTTACAATAAAAAAGGTTCCGTCAAAAAGTTTGTTTGTTATATACCAACTGGTCTTTTGGTTTATAGAGGTATGAGTTTCTAGAAATTTTGTAGGGGTCGGAGGTGTTATGGGGGTTGTTGGCGTAACTGGAGTTTCCGGGGTGCTTTCTTGTTTTGAGCAAGATGAAAGCAATAAAAATAGTAAGTAAACGAGCAGTGTACGCATTGTATTGGGCGGGTTGAGGATTAGTTACAAATGTAATTAAATAATCCTGCCCTTAATTTTCTGATTGTCATAAACTCTATCAAACTGTTATAGTTGCATCTTTCGAAAAAAAGGGGGGTGCTAGATAATCAACCACTTTCACAAAAATGTAGGTGTTTTTTTATGTCCCTGCCAGATTCCAGCAAGGGTTTGTTTTTTCTGAACATGGTGGTAATTTCAGCTGAAGCAATGGAGCATTTTATAAATCCCCAAC
>CANIMM010000246.1 GCA_947468255.1 Chitinophagaceae bacterium
AAAAAATTAACCAGTGATTAATTTATCTTATCAATACCGAACTGCCTGTTGAATTGACTGTTTTGCCGGTTACGGTATTGACGTAATGCAGGACCCATACATAGGTTCCCGGGTCCTGCCGTTTTCCGTTAAACGTTCCATCCCATTTATTATTCGAGTTGCGGGTTTCAAATACCTTTTGACCAGCCCTATTAAAAATCATCCATAACAGCTCTTTTGATTGGTAGGCATTGATTGGATAGAGGTAATCATTCAATCCATCCCCATTCGGTGAAAAGGCCCCCGGGATTTCAATCAAACAGTTGCCCAGCACTCTTATTAAATTGGTAACGGTATCCGAACAACCAATGCTATTGGTTATGATCAATTGAACCGGTATATCTTGGGTTATATTGGAAGCGCCATAAAATTGCTGAAGTGGCTGCTGTAAAGAACTCGTGTTGCCATTTCCAAAGTTCCATAAGGAGGTAATATTAAAACTGCTGGTGCTATTATTTATAAATAACGCCGGGTCGCCCGGACATACAATGGAGGTCCCTTCAAAGGAAGCTTTTAATGCATTGTTTAAATCAATGTTTGCCGTGGCCGTATCGCTGCAGACTTCATTGCTTACCACCAGGGTGACATGCTTTTGACCCAATGCGGCATAACTTACTGTGGTGTCCTTTCGTAAACTGGTAATGCCATTGTCGAAAACCCAATGCCATTTATTTACCCCATTTTGGCCATCATGCGAATATAGAATGCTATCAGCGATGCATCCGTATTGAACAGTCGAATTAAATAATGCAGATACCGTATCTTTTGTAATAAAAAATAAAACCGCCCCTGCCGTTGTTTCAATTCCACATTCATTGACGATGGTATTGCCATCTGCGCCGATTTTTAGCTGGATGCTAAAATTGCCGGCTCGCTGAATGGGGGCCGATAATTGTACGCTAATCCGTTTTGTTAATCCGCGCGTATCACAGCTGCCGAATGCCCCGGTAACCTTAATCGGTAAAGAGCCTGTTACCAAAAAATCAGTTCCATCTGATGCAATTGAATTACAACGCAAGGGGTCTCTGAAAACCAACTCTAATACATCTGCAGCACAAGCAACGCTGGACAGGCTGTCCATCAGTGTGGGTGAAGGTGGAAATACGGTTAGGGCCAATGTATCCGACAATGGAATAAAACGATTACAGTTATCCAATAAATTATCAATGGGCTTTGCCATGATTTTATAATTACCTGGTGGCAGCGGACTGCCCAATGTCAATTCAATAAAATCCGTAACCAAACTGTCGTTGCACGCAACCCCAACGGCACTGGTTATGGAGGCAATAGCAGGCAGTAAAACAAAATCGCTGCCATCATTATTCACAGTGCTGCATTTCATTTTTTTATTCAGCTGGATGGAAATTTTGGTGCCATTGCAAGATGCCACGGAGGCTAACAGATGCGGATCAACCGGATCGGTAATGATGGCACTGCCTCCAGAAAACGTTAACCTATATCCGCTTTGCGTATCCCCTGCAAAATGGCTGATCAATAAAAGATATACATGCCCCTTAATAAGATTTGGCATACTGCTAAATTGCGGGACTTTATTTCCACTGCAATTGACTAAGCCGACTCCTTCGGAACTGGCACCTGTATTGCCTGTTTGTGAACTCCAGTTGCAGGCAACAAATAAGCTGGGATCTGTATACACTGCTGCCGGATTATAAGGAGTAGCATCAAATAATTGCCAGTTATAATCGTCCCCGATATTGTTGGGTGAAATTGTAAAACTTAACGTGCCCGCTGAAAAACAAGTGAATTTATACCAATACGGATTGATATCTGTGGCAGCTCCATCAGTACAAGGGCCCGGAATCGCTTTACCGCCGCAGACAGGCACTGTTTCTTGTATGATTGTATCCGTACTACAAATAGCCAATGCTCCACCCGAATTTTGACCAAGGCCTGTGCAGGAGCTTTGTGCATACCCATTGATTACAACAAAAGAAAACAGCATAAGAAAAATAAACTTATTAATAGTCATTGCGTTCATTGTTATGTCAGAAAGGATTGCTATTCATTTAGTTGGTATTTTAAAATAGTAAATTCAGTAAAAAAAAATTAACATTCGATTAAAAAAGAAATTCAAATAGCACTCCATTAAGAACCTGGGTAGCTACCTCATTACACCCAAACAATCAGATGGTTCAAATTTACTTGGGAAAAATGGAATGACCAATTGCAGGATAAATTTCCAATACAGTCAGTGTTATTTTTAAAAATTCAACTATTTTAAATACGTGGGTTCACTTAATTATGCAAGTTGATAGTATAAAAAAAAATGACCAAAATCCAATCAACCAACCCCCATTTTAATTACATTTACTTTTAGTAGATGCGGATTCCCATTTCTAAGGTGCAGCAGTAAAAAAAAATATTAACAATAAGATCTACCAACATTTTACAGAACTAATATGATCCAACATTCAGTAATATTTTCAATCAAAGAAAATATTGATACCATGAGAATAAAACAATTTTTTAAGGCTGCAGTAGAACTTACTAATATACCCGGCGTAATCAATTTTAAAAGCTGGAAACAAGTAAGTAAAAAAAATGCTTTTCAATATGGATTGTCCATGGAGTTTACTACCCATGATCAGTACCAGCAATACAACCATCATCCCACCCATTCAAAATTTATAAATGAGCAATGGATTCCCTGTGTAGCTGATTTTTTGGAAATAGATTATGAGCCAATAGCAGTAGCCTTTTTTTAAGCCGCTCTTTCCAAAGAAAAGCAATAATAGCGCAGAAAAAGCGGCTATTGCTGCAATCAAGGGCAAAAATGACTTGCTTTTGGTTGGTTAATTTGTTTTGTTTAACTTGAACTATTGAAACTAATTTGCTATATCTAAAAAAAAATTATTTGTATGAAAAAGGAATCAAAAAACAAGCTTAAAAATCCAAGGCGCGATTTTATTCGCAATACTGCTTTAACAGCAGCCGGATTTTATATTGTACCACGCCATGTGTTGGGCCGTGGATTTACCGCTCCTAGCGACACATTGTACATTGCTACCATTGGTGCAGGAGGAAAAGGATCCAGTGATTGTGCTGGTTTTATGAGAAGATGGGATGAGGAGAAAAAGGCATTTGTACCACAAGAGAAAGCAAAAATTGCTTTTCTCTGTGATGTAGACCAATTAAAGGGTGCAGCTACTTTCAAAAGATATCCAGATGCTAAAGTGTACGAAGATTGGAGAGTGCTGATGGAAAAAGAAAACAAAAATTTTGATGCCGTGTCGGTATCAACACCGGATCATACCCATGCCATCGCTGCTTCTGCAGCCATCACATTGGGCAAACATATCTGGGTACAAAAACCAATGACCCATGATATTTATGAGGCAAGGGTACTTGCAAAACTTGCCCGCGAACATAAAGTGGTTAGCCAGATGGGTAACCAAGGCTCATCCAATGATGGGGTACGCCAAATGAGAGAATGGTATGAGGCAGGCCTTATCGGCGATGTAACGGATGTGTATTGCTATACCAACCGCCCCGTTTGGCCACAAGGTGGTATGAAATGGCCTACTAAAACTGGCAAAGCGCCAAGCACTTTTAACTGGGATCTTTGGCAGAGTTCTGCTAAAGCAAAACCTTTCCCTTCTGGCCGCACAGGCGATCAGCGCAATGGTATGACACCCGGCCTGCCCTACGAAGATGATTTTCATTTGGCTCCACATGACTGGCGCGGTTGGTGGGATTACGGAACCGGTGTAATTGGTGATATGGGTGCCCATATCTTAGAAGCACCCATGACCGTTCTGAACCTTGGATATGTAAATGCCGTGCAAACCAGTTTAGGCAATCCAAGCATGGGGCAAAAACAGGAAGAATTTCCGGATACCTGCCCTCCATCCAGCAATACCATCTTAACCTTCCCGAATCCTAAAAAAGGGAAGCATGGTAAAGCACTTCCTAATATTAGGATTCATTGGATGGACGGAGGGTTAACACCTCCAAGGCCCGAAGAGATGGACCCAACAGATACCATGGCAATCAGTGATGGTAGCGGAATGCTCTTTATCGGTACCAAAGGCAAAATGATTGCAGGTTGCTACTCTGCAGGAGCAAGACTTTTACCCGTATCACGCATGGAAGAAGAGTCTATCAAAAAGCTGGCGATTAAATACCCAAGGGTTCCCGGAGGTGCTGAAGCGCACTATCAACAATGGGTAGAAGCTTGTTTGCAAGGATATGAAAAAGGCGTAACCAGTTCTAACTTTGATAAAGCTGCAATGGTAGTAGAAAATATGCTGGTAGCTAACTTGGCTATCCGCGGATATAATGTAGAAAGAACAGCGAGTGCAACCACCGTGTCCGCTTCAGCTGCGGCAGCACCAAACGCATCTACTGCAGGTGCTCCCGCTGCTCAACGTAATTCCCCTGCCAGAAGAGTATTCCCTGCGCGCAACATTACTTTATTATGGGATCATGATCAAATGAAGATCACGAACTGTGACGAAGTAAATCAATTCGTTAAACGCGAATACAGAGAAGGCTTCGGTCTGAGCGGTGTTTAATTATTAAACTTACATTCTCAAAGAGGCAACCTTTTAGGTTGCCTCTTTTTTTTGGATGATGGTAAAAGCTAATAGCGTGTCAAATGATTAATAACCTTACAATTCGGCTGGCTTTTTAGTAAAATAAAGTTTACAATATAGGTCTGAGATTCCATCTGGAATAGAGTGCTTTTACTTTTTTGCCTTGATGCAAAAAAGTAACAAAAAAAATCAAGCCTGCGAATAAAAAGGCTGAAATTTTAAATATCAGCCTAAAATCAAGGAACTCGCCGCAATAGTAT
>CANIMM010000247.1 GCA_947468255.1 Chitinophagaceae bacterium
AAACAATTGATGAAGAAGTAGATATTGTAAGGCAACAAATCTATGCAAAACAAAAATAGTAGGGTCATTTTTGATACCAATGTTTGGATCAGCTTTCTTATAGGAAAAAGGTTGTCTTCTATAAAAAATTTAATTTCAAATGGACAAATCAGCATCATCATTACGCAACAACTCCTTGATGAAATAAATGATGTGACGAGTAGAGAAAGAATAAAAAAATATTTTCAAAAGCAAACTGTTCAAGAATTCATTGAACTGCTGAAAAACATTGCGGAGCATATTGACATAGTGCCCACTCACTTTATAAGCCGAGACCCAAAAGACAATTTCCTACTAGACTTGATAGATTTTTCAAAAGCTGATTATTTAGTTACTGGTGACAAAGATTTATTGGAGCATACTCCATTCAAAACAGCCATTATTCTTACTCCCGCTGCATTTGAAGATATTATCTCAGGCAAATAGAGATACGCTTAAACAATCGACAGGGTACGCTGGAGAAAGTGTAAATACCACCTTAAATCACCTACTTAATTAGCAGCATTTACATAAAGCGGATTTGTTTTAATCGCTTGCCACTACTTCAATTTCATCAAAACCAGCCATCAGGGGTTGAATTACTCAAAAGGCACGCCAAAAAAATTCCGTAATTTGCGAATCATTTATCATTCAAGAACTTATTTAAAAAATTAATGACCCAAACAGAAACCCCCATTTCAACCACTCTTCCTGTAATGGAACATTTTTATACCATTCAGGGTGAAGGCTTTCACCAGGGACGAGCTGCTTATTTTGTTAGACTAGGAGGTTGTGATGTAGGCTGTGTTTGGTGTGATGTAAAAGATAGTTGGGATGCGGATGCGCATCCAAAAAAAACAGTGGAAGCAATCGTATCAATGGTTGCACAAAATGCTGCAAATCTGCCAAAAGGTAAATCAGCAGGCCTAGTAGTAATCACCGGTGGAGAACCCTTGATGCATGATCTTACTCAATTAACCAAAGCACTAAAAGAAAAAGGATTTGAAACCAATATTGAAACCTCGGGGGCACATCCACTGAGTGGCACTTGGGATTGGATTTGCTTATCGCCGAAAAAATTTAAATCTCCCCTGCCCGAAGTAGTTCCTTTTGCCAATGAACTAAAAGTAGTGGTATTCAATGAATCGGACTTTAAATGGGCGGAGCAATATGCTGCGCTCGTATCGCCGGAATGCAAATTGTACCTGCAACCTGAATGGGATAAAGCCTCCGAAATAACTCCGTTGATGATTGAATACATCAAACAGCATCCTCAATGGGAACTTTCCCTGCAAATTCATAAATATATCAATGTGCCATAAATTCGTTGGCCGTTACCCACAGATCATTTGGAAAATGAATAGATTACTTTAACATTGCGTTTATTCAAGTAAAGCCAATTCGCTTTATCTTCAACAGAAGAATGTATATCAATAATAATTTATCCCAACATGCTCCGCACAAAATTCATATTGTACCTACTGCTAGCGTATCCCAGCTTTTGCTTTAGCCAATGGTACAATCCCGAAAAGGTCAACAAAAAGGCAGGCATCCTCTATGCACAAGCCTATGATGCGGCGCAGGATCAACAATACGAAGTGGCCATTGCAAAAATCAATCAAGCCATTAAGCTAGAACCAAAATTTGTAGATGCCTTTTTATCTAGGGCCGGCATTTATGCCAATCTCAAAAAATACGACTCCTCCGTGATTGATTTTGAAAAAGGCTTTCAACTAGACTCGGTTTACTCCATCAACTACCTGCTTCCTTATTCCATTTCGCAGGCAGGCTTAGGACAATTTCAAAAAGCCCTCCATGCCGTCAACCGTTTTTTACAATCCGAAGGGCTCAATTCACAAAGTATTCGGGCGGGCAACTACCGCAAAGGGGTATACGAATTTGCAGTGGCATTTGAAAAAAAACATCCCCTCAACCAATATGTTTTTGAACCCAACAATTTGGGGGATGCTATCAATTCAAACGCGCTAGAATATTTTCCTTCGCTGACCATTGATGGCAAAAAATTCATCTTCACTCGACGCGTTAAGGGGGATGAAGATTTTTATGAATCCAATTTCTCCGATGGCAATTGGAGCAGGGCCCAGCCACTGGAAGGAAAAGTAAACACCGATCAAAACGAGGGCGCTCAAAACATTTCTCAGGATGGCACCTGCATCGTTTTTACAGGATGTAATTATCCACAAGGCTATGGCAGTTGCGATCTATACATCTCCTACAAAACCAAACAGGGATGGAGTGAAGCCGAAAACCTAGGCCCCATGGTGAATTCCGATTTTTGGGAGTCTTCGCCTTCCTTATCTCCCGATAAACAAGCAATCTATTTTAGCAGCAACCAGCCAGGTGGATATGGCGGTAAAGATATCTGGGTGACTCGCCGAAATATAAAAGGAAAATGGGGCAGCCCTGAAAATCTTGGCCCTGAGGTGAACAGCAGCGGAGACGAAAGTTGCTCCTTTATGTATGCAGATAATCAAACCCTTTTTTTTAATAGTACCGGTCACCAGGGTTATGGACAAGCGGACCTGTTTTATTCAAAGAAATTGAATGACAGTACCTGGAGCGAAGCAGAAAATCTTGGTTACCCAATCAATACCATCGATGAAGAAGGGTCACTCATTGTAGCCGCAGATGGTAAAACCGCCTACTATGCCAGCGACAGAGGGGATAGCAAGGCAGGACTGGATCTTTTTAGCTTTCAATTAAGACAGGATTTACAACCTCCGAAAATCTTGTGGGTGAAAGGGCAGGTATATGATGCAAAAAATAAAAATGGCCTACCTTCCTCGGTTGAATTAACCGACATTAAAACTGGTCAATTGATGAGCAAAGTCCAAACCGATGAAACCGGAAATTTTTTGACTACACTACCAGTTGGCAATGACTATGCATTCAATGTGAATAGGAAAGGATACCTGTTTTATTCTGAAAATTACAATTTAAATGACCGGTCGATTGATTCCATTTTCACCGCAAATATTCCCCTGCAGCCCATTGAGGCTGGTGCAGCAATTGTTTTGAAAAATATTTTCTTTGACAGCAAAAAAACTGAACTATCGCCAGAGTCAACCGTAGAATTAAACAAACTAATCCAGTTACTCAAAGACAATCCACAGCTGAAAATATTAATTACCGGACATACCGATAATATAGGAAAGGCGGCGGATAATGAATTGCTTTCCAATGGCAGAGCCGAATCGGTGATTCGCTATATTTTAGCCACCAAACTTTTTTCAAAAGATCGACTACAATCAAAAGGGATGGGTGCAAACCAACCCATTGCTGATAACAGTACCGAAAAAGGAAGGGCGGCCAACCGTAGAATAGAAATGACCGTAATTAGCAATAAAGTCAATCCCTAAATTGATTTCAATTGTCACAATAAGATAAGGGTAGTTTATTTATTAAATATTTTTTATATTTGATATCACCTACTTTCTTCCAGATGACAGATGATCTGCTATACCAAGTTGCCCTAACCATGATTCCAAATATCGGAGATGTTCATGCTAAAGCATTGGTAAACCAATATGGTGATGCACGGTCAATTTTCAGTGCAAAAAAAAAGGATCTTGAAAATATGGAAGGAATCGGATCTGTTAGAGCCAACAGTATCAAATCCTTTAATAACTTCCAACGTGGTGAATCCGAAATAAAATTCATTGAAAAATACAAAATCACCCCCCTTTTCTTAACAGATACCAATTATCCACAACGACTGCTCCATTGTTATGATAGTCCTGCATTACTCTATTACCGAGGCAATGCAAATTTGAATCACTCAAAAATTATTTCTATCGTTGGTACCCGTAATTATTCTGAGTATGGAAAAGCTACTTGTGAAAAATTGCTAGAAGAGTTACAAGAAGAAAACATTGTAGTGATAAGCGGATTGGCATTTGGCATAGACACCATCGCCCATAAGGCAGCTCTCAAAAACAATTTGCCTACGGTAGGTGTACTCGCACACGGACTAGACAGAATTTATCCAATACAAAATAAAACGCTTGCAAAACAACTAGTAACAAAAGGTGGATTGCTCACTGAATTTAGAAGTGAAACCAATCCTGATAAACAAAATTTCCCTAAAAGAAACAGAATTGTAGCCGGCATCTGTGATGCTGTACTAGTGATAGAAAGCGGCAAAAAAGGAGGCTCACTCATCACGGCAGAATTGGGTAACAGTTATAATAAGGATGTATTTGCCATCCCTGGGAGAACGACGGATAATAAAAGTGAAGGATGTAATTATCTGATTAAAACAAACAAGGCTTCCTTACTTACTTGCGCCGCCGACTTAAAGGAAATGATGAACTGGAATGAGCAAAAAATTCAACCAAAAAAACAACGGGAGCTATTTATAGAATTAACCGATAATGAAAAAATTATTTACGCCTTGCTGCAAAGCCAGGAAAGCATCCAAATTGATCAACTCTATTTCAAATCAGGCCTAAATAGCAGCATGGTTGCCGAGGCACTGCTATCACTCGAAATGCAAGGCATCCTGCTAAGCCTACCAGGTAAAGTTTTTAAACTTGCCTAAATCGATTCTCCTATTACTGCTTCATCAAAAAATTGTTGTTGCCTTTTTTTTTAAAATCGAGGAATAAAAATGACTCATCGAGTAGAAATATTTCTATTGGTTAAACCACAGCATAATTAAATAGTCATACTCGAAAGAAAAACAGTATGTACATTTCACTAAGGCCATGGACAATGGAAGATTCCGCTAGCTTAACCGCCTATTTCAATAATATCAATATTTGGAATAACCTGCGGGATTACATTCC
>CANIMM010000248.1 GCA_947468255.1 Chitinophagaceae bacterium
GATTGTACCCAACACCTCATTGTTTTTAAAACTAAAAATGGTGGATGATTTTTTCTGGTTACTACCATCCCCTACATGAAAATACAATGCTTCTGGAATTTCGCCATAGATGGTAATATAGGCGAGTGCTTCATCCTTTTTACGAGAAGTCATCCCCTTTAAAACTCCCATCTCATCATACACGAATAACTCATTATACCCAGAAGGCATTAAAACTACAGCATTCATATTTTGAGCATACTGTTTGAATTCTTCTTTCATTGCAGCCTGGCCCAAGACAGGAGTTTCTGCAGGTGTGCCACCCACTCCGACAGCTTCAATACCTCTCGGTTTTTCGATACCCATTGGTTTAGCCAGATAAATAGGATATCTAAATGTTTGTGCTTTTGCAGATCTCAGCATGTATCCTTTACCTTGTTCCAGATATTTTAATGTTCCATTCCATCCAGCTTTAGGATCGTAAATGGCGAATAGGTTTTGAGATTTAATCACATCCCCATCAGTAGCTTCAAAGTAAGCAAGCGATTCGGAAGTTAGCTGATTTAATGCAATTGGGTAGGGAAACCAATTCCAATTGGTGGTGATTGGAAAACTCCAGGAAGCAAGATTTACCGGACTGCCCTTTATAGTCAAAGCTTGCTCATTTGACATGAATACTTTATACATTTTAGTAGAAGACAACCCTCCTTTACTACTGATTGCTCCTGACCAAGTTGGTACTGATATATTTTTAGAATATATTTCCAAATCACTTCCGTTTAAAATAAGATCCTCTGTTTCTAATCGCAAGTTTTTAGTTAACGCATTTAGATTGCCAAAATTTGGATCTGTCACATTCATCGACATCCAAGTCCAACCCTTATTTAGAGGAATAGTTTGTTCCACCAGGGTAGTATTTGCAAAAATTACCGGTTTACTCAGAGATCCCCTTATTCCATTATCCTCAAAATTAATAGCTAGAACTGAATCTAATGTGGCTTCAATAATTTTCCCTTGCGAGGCATCCCAAATTTTAAACGTGATTTGCTCACCTGCAATCAGTTTACTATATACCGTAAGGAATGCGTAATACTGCTTGTATATTGTATTGTAACTTAATTTCACAACTCCTCTTACGGTGTCATTGCAGAAAGCAGCAATTTGATCATAGCTATCATCAGAAAATACACCATCCACTTTAATCCTTCCCACAATAGTCATGCTCTTATCAAAAGCAGCAGTATTGACTGTCCAGTTTGGCTCTTTAGCCAACACCCTTAATTTTATTTGCAACTTTTCATCAAAGCCAAAATCTGTTTGCAAATTCAGGTTTTCAATATATTGCCCGGGAGTGTATTCTTTTTCAATAGTTGCTGTAATGATAATTCTACTATCTGGTGCGATTGATCCGGAGGTTTTACTTAAGCTTAACCATTTTGGAATATTTGAAATGGTAAACGGATGCGTTTTACCTCCCTTGTTTAATAAGGTAATTTCAAAGGATTTGGCAGCACCTGCTGCTTTCACTATGTCAACAATTTCATTATAGCCTTCTGCATACCAACTCACCTCATTGCGCCTGTAATAAGCTGTCCATGTGATGGGTGACTGTTGCATATTATTGGCTGCATCAAACATTCTGTGTACGGTAATGTCAACCACCTGGCCTTCTAATGAAGCCATATCAGTAACCACAGGCTCAATAATCATATCATTGTTACTGATGACCCGATTTACAACAAATTTAATTAATTCCCTTTCCGGTTTAATGGCGGGAGCGTCGCCCGAATAATTTACTAGACCGCCACTCAAACCCGCAATATCAGAAATTACCGTATTATTACTATAAGCATGAAAATAGCGAGGTCCATCACCTGTTGTCGGATCTGGCTCATTCATTCTTGCATATAACATCAACCCAACACTCTTTTGCTGGTCAACCTCAAAGTAACGATCCCTACTGATTTGCTCTACATTTCGAAGGGTATTCCATAACTGGAATTCGTCTATTTTTCCGGTGAATTGCCGATCGGTCGTTTCATTTCCAGCCAAGTCCTGGGCACCACGTGCGCCCAACCAAATCCGATTTCCTGAAAAGCCACCGATAGAATCCATTAGATTAAATGACACTTCTGCTGCATCAACCAAAGTTTTTAAGGTCCCTTGTCGATTCAATAATAAACTAACATGATGCCAGCTGTCATCGGCAATTGACTGAGTCGTTAGGGCATATAATTTCCCTTCGCTATTGAATGTCAAATTTCCAGCAGTATTGATATGGATGGCCCATTTATTATCATAGCCCCCCGGTTGATTGATATCGGAACCATCTCCCCTACCGTTTGAAAATATTGTTGCGTTCTGACCGGCAGCTGTTTTAATCCAGAAAGAGATGGTAGCATCCATTTCTTTTGTCAATTGCACATAAGAAACATTTTTCAATTTCAAAGACTGATTATTAGCAAATGCATAGGAGGTTCCTCTAGGCTTGATATCCCATGTGGCATTCACCACTGCATGCTTATATCTTGCTTTATCATTGGCAATAGTTCCTCTTCCCTCATCCATTGGCCAGTAGCCAACCAAATTGGCTTCATTGCCCGTTAGTCGGTTATACATTTTTGCATAGGCATCCGTTAGGCTGATGGCTTTATTCCATATACGCAGATCGTGTATATTTCCTATAAATGTGTTTCCACCAATCACCAAAGCTTCGTTGTTTGGAACGGATAGATTTACAGTTCCGGTTTTACTTACAATCACTTGGTCATCTACATAAATACTTAGTTCGTTAGTACTGTTGATATAGGAAAATGTGTAATGATGAAACAGTGCATCCGCAGCCAAGGAGCCTTCTGCATTGATACCATTGATGGAAGCAAGGATTTTTCCGTTTACCAATTCAATTTTCATTCCTCCCGATTGATTCAGTAGAGTAGCCGAAGCTGCTGTAGTACTATTTTTTATCCAACACTCCAATGCAAAATCTCCGGATGCAATTTTCGGATCAGTTATTACGGCCGTATTATTGGGCCCTTCAAAATGCAGGGAGACATTGTGGTCAATTTTCAACTGATTGGTTTGACCCTTAATTTCAATCAGACTTACTGCCGTATTATAGGTAACAGGTTCGTTGAAACTCACTTTTAAATCTTCGCCCGAACCAAGGATTCCATCGATCGGCAATGGAGTGCCAAATTTTACAGGTGCTGTAAGGTCAACCCTGCCTGTACTTAGATCCGAAATAAACTCGGTGTTATTGGTACAGGAGCTCCTTGCCCTGATTTCGTAATTACCATCTGGCAAGGACAGTTTAGCTATGTCGAAAGCATAAGACAGCGTGGATTGAGAACCAATGGTATCTTTCTCACTCGTTTCAGTACCTGCATCCATGAAGACTTTCGTTTTGTAATACGTGTGCAATCGAGTCCAATTGGGAGCAGTGGACAAACGGTATTCTAAATCAATTTTTTTGAAACTGCCAAAACTGGTACTATACCCCGTCAAGTTTATTATCAAAGGCTTGGTAGTAAGATTGGAATTAAATGCCGTCTCCCTATTGTACACCCAGTTACTTAATGGGATGCTCACAATTACCTGAGAACAAGAGGGCACAAACTTTGCCGAAACATATACCGAGGAACTCACCGCTTCGCCATCACAAAGTGATTCCAACCTAACTTTAATACTGTCATAGGTATATACATCAGAAATTGATTTACCCAATGTCATTTTATAAATAACTTCCTTTCCATAAGGAACATGGACAATGGTTCCGTTTGGCTCAATATTAATTAGTGCATTGTTTGGATTCGTAGTATTGTCAATTACTAATTTATAGTCGGCATCAACGCCTGCTGCACTGTTGTTGTTTAATTTCAATTCAAATTCTGCATTCTTGCCCTCTAACACATTGGTCATATTGCTATTGGTTACAGCAATAATTGGCACTTCCACTTTTTGGGTGGCGAAATTGAGCGGCGCCTTTGGCAGATTGGTATACAAATCAAATCGGCTTTCTAAGGCAGCATCAAGTATCGGCAATTGAGTTATTGTACTAATGGAATCATAAGAAAAACGAGTGGCGAAATAATTTTTAAAGGTGGTATCTGGAAAAAACTTGGATGTTTCCACTCCTTCATAAGGACAAGAGGTTCTTCCGCCCAGCGTTGAAAATACCGGACCATTACCATCAAAAGCATTTACCACGTCTACACTCAAAAAATTTGCAGGGTCATTGTCTTTTAAGGTATAGCTGATTTTGGTGCTATTGGTGGTCGCCTCAGAAAAAGTGGAATTAATATCCTGTTGAAAGAAAGCCTTGGTGGAGGTTTCAATACCCACTTTATTGATTGAAAAACCCAACGCTAAACTTACCGATTCATCTATTACCAAGTTATAGGAAGTGGCAGCGTCTGAAACTACAGTTGTTTCAACACTTTGGGTATATTCTCCCACTCCTGCATCAAATGAAATATTTTTTTCAAAATAGGTATCCAGCAAATCCTTTGTTGCATCAGATTGGGAAAGTTGATTCGTTAATTTTGATTTGGCCACAGGGTCAGTTACCCCATCATAAACGTCGTTGATTAAATCTTTAAAATTAGTTATCACACCTGTAATGGTTTCCTTGTATTTTGCCCGATTGTTTTTTGCTAGCCATTTACTTTTTTCATTTTCCAAAATCACTTTTTTCCATAACCTTATTTTTTCTGCGTACTCCTCCCTTTTCCTTATGTTCTCTACAGAATTGGGATTTGTGCCATTCAAATTTGTCGAAATAAACAGTTCATATTCCGGAATCAAGGTATTCAAAATATGTTTTTGCGAATACACAAAAAA
>CANIMM010000249.1 GCA_947468255.1 Chitinophagaceae bacterium
AATGATGTTGTACCTGCGTAATTCAATCGGAACTGCAGCTACAAGTGGATTTGTGCCAGCTGGAATGCCCTCCTTTGATTCGAGTGTAGTTAAGGGGTATCAATTTGATGCTAAAAAAGCAGTGCAATTGCTGGAAGAAGCCGGATTTGCTGGTGGAAAAAATTTGCCTTCAATTAAATTATTGACCATCCCTATTTATTCAGATCTGGCAGCTTACATTGCAAATGAACTCAACCTCATCGGCATCCATATTCAGGTAGAAGTGGTCCAAAAAAGTTTATTATTGGAGCAGACATCCAAATCGCAGGCGCTATTTTTTAGGGGTAGTTGGATTGCTGATTATCCTGATGCAGAAAATTTCCTAGGTGTATTTTATGGAAAGAACCCTTCACCACCAAATTATACCCGATATAATAATGTGAAATATAATCAATTGTATGAACAGGCTATTGCTGAAAAAAGCGATTCGATCCGTTATCAATTGTACCGAAAAATGGACCAACTCATTCTAATAGATGCCCCGGTAGTTCCGCTTTGGTATGATATGGCAATCCATATAGTGCATACCAATATTGTTAATTTTTATCCCAACAGTTTAAATCTGTTAGAATTGAGAAAAGTAATTAAAAAATAGTTTGGACAAATTTCTTTATTTTATGAAAAAATGTCTATCTTAGTATAAATATTTTTCATATATGGATACGGCTAATGATACTAAAAAAGTATTTAAGCAATACGCTGATTACATCCAAGAAGAAGCAAGCAATAGGGTTTCCGAGCCTTCAGCCATTTATGCTTCAGCCTTTGATGATATGTTAACTGTTACTAGTTACGATAAAGATTTTGCCGCTGATCTTTTAGATGTTTCCTACAAGACTGTTTCAAGATACCAAAAGGATAAAAAGAAATTTAGCCCTTTACAAAGCGAATATGTTTTAAAAACCATTGTGCTTTTTAATAAAGGCAATGAAGTATTTGGTAGTACGGAAAGTTTTAACCGCTGGTTAGATAAACCATCCTTTGGGATAGGTAATCGTATTCCTCGATCTTTTATTACTACTGTAGGAGGTATTCATTTTATCCAAGATGAACTCAACCGGATTGCTCATGGAGATTTAGCCTAATCATCCTTAGCATGAATGTTTACAGAATTACACAAATACAATTTAGTAACTCCTTGACCGCTTCGGGTTTAGCTGCAAGATGGAATTACGGGGGGAGTTTTGTAATCTATACTGCTGAAAGCCGCTCCTTAGCTTGTCTTGAAAATTTGGTACATAGAAGCGGGGAGGGGAGAAATGATTTGTTTAAAATAATGGTGATAGAAATTCCCGATAACCTTTCGGTAGAAAAAATTGAAATGGCCTCATTAAAAAAAAATTGGAATAGCATTGAAAACTATTCATATTGCCAGTCATTGGGAAATAAATGGTTGAATGACAATAACAGTTCCATCCTACAGCTTCCTTCTGTAGTAATGAAACAAGAACATAATTATTTGATTAATCCACAGCACCCCGATTTCATTAAAATCAAACTACGAGGAAAGGAAGATTTCGATTTCGACAAACGTTTTTAATCAATGCTTCTTCAGTTTACTTTTAAATACTTTTTCAAATTTCTCCACTTTGGGTTTAATCACAAACTGACAATAACTTTCACTTCCATTTAGATTGAAATAATTTTGGTGATAGTCTTCCGCAGCATAAAATTTTACAAAAGGCTCCAATTTGGTGACAATTGGATTGGCCCAGGCACCAGATTTATTTAAAGCTGTGGCATATTTTTCTACCTTGGCTTTTTGGATGGCATCGTGATAAAAAACCACACTGCGGTATTGCGTTCCTATATCATTGCCCTGCCTGTTGAGGGTAGTTGGATCGTGCACCTGCCAAAAAACTTCCAATAGCTCGTCATAGGTAATCTTGGATGGATTATAAATAATTTGCAAACATTCTGCATGGCCGGTTGTGCCTGTACAAACTTGTTTGTAGGTAGGCGATTCCACTGTACCACCACTATAGCCACTAGTAACTTTTACAACGCCCTCTAATTGCTGAAAAACAGCTTCTGTACACCAGAAACATCCTGTTCCAAAAGTAGCGGTTTCTACTTGCACCTTTTCATTCATAGTTGTAGATTTAACATTTGGCTTTGTCTGCGCTAAACCAAATTGGCCATACAAAGAACAAATGATGATAATGAAATATTTCATGTTATATATTTTTTGCAGGCTTGTCAAATACAGGATAAATTGGATAAGCTTATATTTAAACCATCCTTTAAAAAATATCTTGTTCCCCTTTGCATGCCGAATTATAAATATTGATATAAAATTAATCAGCTTAGTTGATAAAACAATTTTTAAACTCAAAGGTTTATCAAATAACCAATTTATTACAAATATTTACAATAATTCCTACTCAAACCTGAATATGTCGCTGTCTTGCACTAATGAATCCACTTTCAATGGGTTTGTATGGATAGTTAATTCCGTATTTTTGCGATCTTAAATAATTATCATTTAGGAGTAAAAAATCATATGAAATTTTTTCCGGAATCCGCATTACAACAGTTAGAATATGAAAAGGTAAAGACTTTATTGGGTGAATATTGTAAAACCGTTTATGCCAAAGACAGGGCAGCCAATTTACGTATTCATACCAAAAAAGAATTCATAGACCTAGAATTGAAGCAGAGTCATGAGTATAAACTACTACTACAAACTGGCATCTTTTTTCCCAATGATTTTATATTGAATTTAACCAAAGAATTGAAGTTGTTGGCTATTTCGGGGGCCGTACTTTCTGGAGAGCAATTTTTACATATCCGAAAGCTTACAGAAAATACCGGTAGTATATTTAGGTGGTTTGATAATGAGCGAAGAATAGCTTATCCAGCACTTTCTAAGGTGATTGAAAATACTTACTTTGAAAAATTAATAACGGTATTGATTGATGAGATTCTAGATGAGTCGGGAAGTGTAAAGGACAGTGCTAGTGCAGACTTGGCAGCTATTCGCATGAATCTTTTTCGAAAAAGAAATGATCTGCGCCGAATATTCGACAAAATGATCACCAAGCTTAATAAGCTAGGTTACCTAGCAGATATTGAAGAAAGTTTCATTAATGGCAGAAGGGTATTGGCCGTTTATGCGGAGCAAAAACGGATGATTAAGGGGATTTTACATGGAGAAAGTGATAGTCGTAGAACGACTTTCATTGAGCCGGAAGAAACTACTCAGTTGAATAACGATATTTTTTCGTTGGAAAACGAAGAGCGAAAAGAAGTATATAAAATTCTTAGATTGTTGACCCAATCCATGAGTGCCTATGCACCCCTTTTAAAAACCTATCATGATATTGCGGGCACTTACGATTTTATCAATGCCAAAGCTAAATGGGCTATCCAAATGGGTGGCAATTATCCCAAAGTGCATGACAAAGCCCATATTCATCTTATACAGGCTTATCACCCTTTGTTGCTCATTTATAACAAGATCAATCAAAAGCCGACCATTCCGGTAAACCTTACGCTAAATGATAAAAGTAGAATTTTAGTAATCAGCGGACCCAATGCGGGGGGTAAAACGGTAACACTAAAAACAGTTGGCCTTTTGCAGCTAATGTTGCAAAGTGGATTACTAGTTCCTGTGCATCCAGACAGCGAAATGGGAATCTTTAAACAGATCATGATCCATATTGGTGATACCCAGAGCCTCGAATTTGAGCTGAGTACCTATTCTTCGCATTTGAAGAATATGAAACATTTTATGGAAAATGCCAATGGAAAAACCTTGTTTTTCATCGATGAATTGGGCAGTGGGAGTGATCCTAATTTAGGAGGTGCCTTTGCAGAAGTCATCATGGAGGAACTGGCACAAAAACATTCTTTTGGTATTGTGACCACCCATTATTTGAATTTAAAAGTAATGGCCAACAAAGTGCCGGGAATCATCAATGGCGCCATGCAATTTGATGAAACCAATTTATTACCACTTTATAAATTGGTGGTCGGCAAACCAGGCAGTTCCTACACATTTTCAATAGCCGAGCGAATTGGATTAGAAAAAAGGCTCATTCAAAAAGCAAGGTCGCTGGTAGATGAGGATCATTTTACCTTAGACAAATTACTCAACAGAACAGAGCAGGACCTGCAGAAAATAGACCATGACAAAAAGGAATTAAATCAGCTCTTGAAAGAAAATGAGCGACTAAAAAAAGAAATGCAGCAGGTAATGGATAAAGAAAAGCATTTACAGGAGGTAGAGCGCTTAAAATACCAGCATTTAATCACAGAGGATAAGCTTAGCTATTTAAAGGATATGGAGCGCAGGTTAAAAGCGATGGTTATTGAATGGCGTAAAGCTGAGGACAAGGATAAAGTGGTAAAAATGATCCATGCGCTTCTATTCAACCAAAAAGAAAAGATGGTAAAGGAAAAACATGCGAAAAAAGGCAGTGAAAAGTTCGTAGAAATTGGGGGCGATATCCAAATAGGTGATAAAGTGAGGATGAAATTGAATCGTCAGGTAGGAATTGTAAAAGAAATTAGGGGTAAAAAATGTGTGCTGCAAGTGGGTGTAATGCCTATTACTGTTGACTTAAAGGATTTGGTGGTGGTAAAAGACAAGGTTACGGAATAAATAAAGTTGTAAAAATTTTGGCTTAAAATTTTTCAACCCGTACTTTTGCGCCGGAGAGTTGGCAGAGCGGTCGATTGCGGCAGTCTTGAAAACTGTTGACTGTAACAGGTCCTGGGGTTCGAATCCCTAACTCTC
>CANIMM010000250.1 GCA_947468255.1 Chitinophagaceae bacterium
ATTACACTTATCTCAAGTACACTGTTTTTTAATCAAAACCATGTACAGATCGTTTATTATTTCATGCTGCTTTTTGTTTTTTTAGGAATCGCATTTATACTTCAAACTATACAATCAAAAGAGTATAAACATTTCTTCAATACAGCCATTCTAGCCATTGTTGCTATTGCAATCAGTGCCTGTTCTTTTGCCATTTTATTATTACCCACCAAAGAATACGCGGATGAAACAATGCGGGGAGGAAAAAGCGAATTGACCATTGGTGTAAAAAAAGAAAACCTTTCTAAGGGTGGTCTAAAAAAGGATTATGCTTTCATGTGGAGTTATGGAAAGCAAGAAACTTTCACGTTTATCTTGCCCAATTATGCTGGAAGCAGCAATGATCCTGCAGAATTTGGAGAAAACAGTAAAGTGATAACCGCCTTCCAAGAGGCTGGATTACCCAATGATGCGATTAATTATTTTTACCGCTATATGTCGCCTTACTGGGGCGATCAGCCCAATACGGCAGGCCCTGTTTACTTGGGAGCCATTATTTGCATGTTATTCATCGCAGGACTATTTTTTGTATCAAGAAAATATTTAAGTTGGCTTATCCCGGCTACCCTCATCGGAATTATCTTGGCTTGGGGTAGTAATTTTTCAGCCATTAACTATTTTCTATTTGACCATTTGCCTGCTCTTAATAAGTTTAGGGCACCGTCAATGGCATTGGTACTTCCTCAATTTACTTTTGCATTCATCGCATCATTGGCATTGCAAGAAATTTTTTACGGCAACTTGGAATCCAGCATTTTATATAAAAGGCTTCGGTATGCAGCCATTTCATGCGGGGCCATATTGGCAATATTGGTAGCCGTTTACTTTACCGCATCCTTCTCAAATGACAGAACCAAAGAAACAAAACAAGCGATTACTGAACAATTGGCCCAATCGATGAGCCAGGGCAAACAACCTACACAGGAAATGCTCAACCAGGCCAGCACCCTATCCAACAGTTTCATTAAAGCATTGATAGAAGATAGAAAAGGATTATTTGGAAGCGATTTGCTAAGACTTATCCTATTCCTAGCATTGGGGGGAACCATTATTTGGCTAGGGGTAAAAAAGATAATAAATCCAACAGTAGCCATTGGCCTATTAGCACTGATTTCATTTATTGATCTCATAACAGTATCCTCTAGATACCTCAATAAAAGCAAATTTACTACACCCGAAGATTACCTATCAGGCTTTACACCCAATGCAGCCGATAACCAAATAAAAATGGATACAGGCTACTACAGAGTATTTGACCAGGCAGGTGGTGATCCCTTCCAAGATTCAAGAACTTCCTATTTCCATAATTCAATTGGAGGTTATAGTCCAGCAAAATTGGGTCTCTACAATGACTTAATAGAACACCAATTGGGAAAGGGAAATATTGAAGTGTTTAATATGCTGAATACAAAATACTTTATTGTAAACGGCCCCAATAATCAACCGGTAGCTCAAATCAACCAAGGAGCCAATGGTCCAGTATGGTTTATTAAAGCCATTAAATACGTTAACAATGCGGATGAAGAAATGATGGCGATAGACAGCCTTCATTCCAAAGACACGGTAATCATTGATAAAAGAGAACAGTCAAAAGTTACTGTTGTTCCCAATTTTGACAGTAGCTCCAGTATCCGGCTGGTGAAAAACCTGAATGACCAAATCACCTATCAGAGTAATGCATCTGCCAACCAGTTTGCGGTATTTAGTGAAATCTATTATCCAAAGGGATGGAAAGCTTATATAGACGAAAAGGAAACGCCCATCGTAAAAGTGAATTATGCTTTAAGAGGTGTAAACATACCTTCTGGAAACCATACTATCAGATTTGAATTTGCTCCTGTTTCCTATACTTTAGGCAACACATTAAATCTGGCTGCAGGTATCATTTCAATAGTAGCATTGCTGATTTGTGCAATACTATTGTGGATGCAAAGAAAAAAGATAGCATAAAAAAAGTAAAAAATGGCTGAATAAATTCACCATTCACAATTGACAATTGACCATTGACCATTGACCATTCACCATTCACAACAAAAGCTAAATGGATCTTTCAATCATACTGGTAAATTACAAATCCACATCGCTGGTATTGGATTGCCTGGAAAGTATTTATCAGCAAACCAACCAGTATAGCTTTGAGATAATACTGGTTGACAATGATTCAAAGGATGATTGCGAGGAAATTGTTTTAAAAAGCTACCCATCGGTTATTTTTTTAACAATGGATTACAATGCGGGTTTTGCCAGGGCCAATAATGCAGGCATAAAAATAGCTAAGGGAGAATTCATACTGCTCCTTAATACAGACACTATTGTTTTGGATGCTGCCATTGACAAAAGCGTTACACTGTTAAAAAAGCATCCAGAAGCAGTTGGCTGTGGAGTACAACTTTTAAATACGGACGGAAGCACACAAATTTCAGGTGCACATTTTGTAAAAGGAGGATTGAATACATTGCTACCACTACCCTATTTGGGCAAACTTATTCGATGGCTTGGATATCAATTTAAATCAACCATACCTAGTATTACAACCATTCAGGATACCATCGAGGTAGACTGGATAGTAGGGGCCTATATGCTAATAAGAAAAAATAGTATAGAAAAAGCAGGTCCGCTAGACAATGATTTTTTCATGTATGCAGAGGAGATAGAATGGTGCGCAAGATTAAGAAAACAAGGGAAATTGCTTTTATTTGCTGAGCCAAGAGTAACCCATATCGGTGGTGGTACAAGCGGTGATTATTACAGTACTACAGAATCACAAAATGGCAAAAATCTCTGGGATGCTAAAGGTAAGCAGGTGATGCTATCCACCATGGTGCGTATTAGAAAGCAGTTTGGTGTAGGCTGGTTTATCATTATTGCAGCTGCCTACCTCGTTGAAATTCCCATTTTCCTAATGTGCTTACTCATTGATACCGTCGTAAAAAATGGTAAAACAAAATACCAATTTAAAAACATTGCAGCCTACAGCAGCAACATGATGGTTGTGCTGAAATTGTTTTTTACCATCCTTTTAAACAAACCTCATTTCTATAAAGTAGCCTGATCATATGCAACTATCGATCATCATAATCAATTACAATACCTTTACCCTTACCAGTAATTGTATCCAATCCATTCATAATAAATTAAAGGGAGTGGATTACGAAATTATATTGGTTGATAATGCCTCAGTAGAATGTGATCCGAATTTATTTAAAAACCAGTTTCCTGAAATCAATCTAGTAATCAGCAAAACCAACACGGGATTTGCGGGAGGGAATAACCTAGGTCTACAACATGCAAAAGGAGCGTATATTTTATTGCTGAACAGTGATACTGAATTAATCAATAATGCCCCAAAAATTTGCATCGACCACCTACTAGCAAATAAAGAAACTGGTTTGGTAACCTGCCAGCTGAGCTATCCTAACGGAAGCATTCAACACAATTGCAGAAGATTCAGAACCATCGGATGGGAATTGCTGGAAATATTTCCGCTTTACAAATTCTTGCCCAAACAAAAAAGAGAGTCCTTAATGCTTCACCATTATTTCGACCACCAAATATTTGCCAATTGCGATTGGGTATGGGGCACATTTATGCTGTTTCCGAAATCGATTATTCAACAATTACCTCATAAAAAATTATCAGAAGACTTTTTTATGTACTGCGAAGACGTGCTATGGTGCTGGGAAATCAAACAATTGGGTTACGAAATTCATTTTTTGCCCGAAGCTAAAGTAATGCACATACACAAGGGAAGTTCGAGTAAGGAGCAATTAAAAAAAGTGAAGCTTACCTCCATAAGAAACCATGCCAAGTTCATGAAAAAATTTTACCCGGATTGGAGATGGTATGTATTTGCGGGGATTTATTATGCGAAGCAGTATGGGGCTTTGCTAATTGGGAAGATTGTAAAACAGCTAAATTAAAGAAAGTCTACCTAATTCGTTTTCGAATGATATTTTTTATTAACCTATAAGGTGAAGTCAAAAACCCAATAACCACCTCTTTGAAAAATGAAATTTTATTCCCATAAACTTCCCTATTCACTTTGATATGTTTCAATATAGCCCCGAATTCAAAATAACACAAAAGATTGTACACAATATAACGCGTTGTTTTAAAATGAAGAGGAACTGCCTGATTGTAATTAAGCTTGGCATTTTCAAAATCATTGAGCGCCATTTTAACACATTCAACAATAGAATTTATATCAAAATTTATTAGCTCGATAATACCTTTGTTAGGTATAGAAAACATTTTAAAATCTCTTGAAACTGGGTTATTCCAATTTGAATTAGCATTTAGAAGTTGAACCATTGGCAATTGTTTACCTGCATCAGAAGTCGTTATCCAAGTAATACCTGATGAGCTGCCTAATAAAAAGGAACAGTAATGAGATAAAACAGCAGTTTCTCTTAAGGTTAAACTACTACCATCAATTATAGCCTTATTTGGATGATTGATCTGGTTGGCAGAAGAAAGAATGATAGCATAATTACTATTAGCTACAATGTTCTCTGCTACTTGAATAGCAAAATCGAAGGTGACATTATTTTGTCCACTTTGGGGGGCATACTCGAAAAGTATTACTTGATCATAAGTAGCAAGTTGATATTCCAAAGCAAACTGATTCACCTTAGCAATTTCATCAGGATACAATCTTAAAACTGGTTGAACAGATACTGTTATAGGATGGGAATAGGCTCTTAAAATACAACTTCTAATACTACCATCATAAA
>CANIMM010000251.1 GCA_947468255.1 Chitinophagaceae bacterium
CGCTGTATATCTTGACAAGATCACTAACAAAATGCGAATATTTTTTTATTGTTTTTATCGGTAGTAATTTTACCACCATGTCTTCTTCCCATCCATATATAAAAAAACTACTGCAATGTATTGATCTGGAAGAAAAAGAACAGGTTAAAAGATATAGTCTAGATCAGCAGCATACACTAAAATCATTAAAAGCAGAGGGATTGGCTTTACACCCAATTATTGTAACCCGAAAAAATTTTGGTTATGCAGATTATCCTGAAATAAGTTTTCGACTTAATTTTCCTTCAGAGACCAACCAGTTTAAAGATGGAGCTGCTATTGAATGCTTCTTTTCTGGAGAAGAAGCTATAAAAGGAGTATTGATCAATCTAGACGGTAAAACAGGCGAGTGTAGGCTCTTCGCTCCTGACTTTCCAGATTGGATAGAGGATAATGGGGTAGGGATAAAATTAGCCCCCGACCAACGCACCACCACCATCCTGAAATCGGTATTGAACGAACTGGAAAAAAATCCTACCTCGCTTCAACTATTTGAAAAAATACACGGTGACTCACCGGTCAACATACCCATTGCTTCAACAGACTCAAAACCGCTGAATTTTAAAAATCAGGGGTTAAATGAAAGCCAACAAAAGGCGGTTCAGGCAATTACTCAAAACGAAAATACGACCATTGTGCATGGACCACCGGGAACCGGTAAAACCACTACCTTGATTGAGGGTATCATTCAATTAATCAAATCCGGAGAAAAAGTATTGGTATCAGCACCCAGCAATACTGCAGTGGATAATATTGCCAAAGGCCTGCTTTTACAGGGTGTTGAAGTGCTAAGGGTAGGCAATAGCAGCAAGGTAGACGCAGTGCTTTTTCCACATACCCCTGAAGGAAAACTCGCCAATAGCAAGCAGCAAAAAGAAATTAAGCAACTAAAAATAAGGGCAGAAGAATTTAGGAAAATGGCCCTGAAATATAAAAGAAGTTTTGGAAAGGCGGAAAGGGAACAACGCAACCTATTATTTAAGGAAGTAAAAAGCATTCGAACGGAAATAAAAAAATTACAATCCTACAACGAGGAAAAACTATATGCAGCAGCCGAGGTGATTGCTGGCACACCCATCGGATTGTACGATTCAAAAATCAGACAGCTCACCTTTAACACTCTTGTAATAGATGAAGCCGGACAGTGTATAGAACCGCTGGCATGGTGCATATTTCCATTGGCTCAAAAATATGTATTGGCTGGAGACCATTTGCAACTACCCCCTACCGTATTGAGCTTTGAGGCTGCTAGAATGGGATTACAGCATTCCATTTTGGAAGTCTGCATTAAAAGACTGAAACCGGTTTTTTTATTAAATACGCAATACCGGATGCGGGCAACCATCGCAGGGTTTTCAAGCAATTATTTTTATAACAACCTACTGCAAACGGCTACCCACTTATTGGATACGGGAGTTCACCTCAGTTTCATAGATACAGCAGGATCGGGGTTGAACGAAGCACATGGCAGTAACGGAATGAGTTTGCAAAATGAAGGAGAACTGGCGATAGCTCAAAAATTGATTGCCACAGAAAATCTTGATCCGCTCAAAACCGCTTTCATCTCTCCTTATGCGGGACAAGTAGCTGCTGCAAGGGAACTATTGCCCAAGGAAATGCGCATCAGCACCATCGATAGTTTTCAGGGGCAAGAGCAGCACACCATTATTTTATCACTGGTACGCAGCAACGACGAAGGAGATATTGGATTTTTAAAAGATTACCGTAGAATGAATGTGGCCATCACAAGAGCCAAGGAACAGCTTTTTGTAATCGGCGACAGTTCAACCATTGGAGGGGATGCATTCTACCACTCTTTTTTAACCTACATAGAAAATAAGGGAAGTTATCGAACAGTTTGGGAATTTGAGTTATAGTAAAAACAATGTGTCAAATTTACCCTGCCACCTGCTGTAGGTCAGGGTGCCAATCTTTCGGTTTTCCAAATCCCTGCACTTGTTTCCGTATATAAAATCCGGTCGTGCATTCTACTAGGGCGTCCCTGCCAAAACTCAATGCTGACGGGCTTTATACGGTAACCGCCCCAATGAGGAGGCTTAGGTATAGCACCATGTTTGAACCGCTCTGCATAATAATCAAAGGTCTCTTTCAGAAAGGCTTTGCCGGCCACCACCATACTTTGAGGAGATGACCATGCGCCAATTTTACTCCCCTCGGGGCGACTATCAAAATAGTCAATACTTTCTTTTAAAGAAATTTTTTTGGCTACACCACTAATTCGAACCTGCCTTTCAAGTTCTTTCCAGAAAAACAACAAGCAGCA
The DNA here is from genome assembly GCA_947468255.1 of Chitinophagaceae bacterium. Classification (GTDB taxonomy): domain Bacteria; phylum Bacteroidota; class Bacteroidia; order Chitinophagales; family Chitinophagaceae; genus Ferruginibacter. The sequence goes on from CANIMM010000251.1 coordinate 2,324, forward strand.
ATGAGGATTCAGATCCAATTGCTTACTTTTTGCACTATTGTAATTGGTAAAAAACACAAAACCTTTTTCATCAAAAGCCTTCAATAATACGATTCTTGCATCAGGCATCCCAGTACTATCGGCAGTGGCTACTGTCATGGCATTCAATTCCTCGATACTAGATGCGGCGGCCTCCTCCCACCATTTTGAAAATTGCGCAATGGGTGACTCAGCCACCTCGTCCTCATTGAGCGAGTGAAGGGTGTAATCCTTGCGAATATTCGAAAGCGCTTCTGGACTCATATTTTCCAATTTTATGGCTCAAAGATAAAACACTTATTGTAGCAGCGGGTATTCTTTTGAGGTTCGGAGTTTAGGGGTTTCGGAGTTTAGGGGTTTAGATGTTTAGGGTTTAGCAATAACTACTTCGTTTAATTTACAAATAGCACAACCGCTTTGAAAACTAAATAACATTTTTTTTAGGATGAGTTAAATCAAAAATTTATCTTCGGAAAACAAACCTGGTTCCCTTAACCTCTTTAAAAAATGTTCCCCATAATTATTTGGAGCGCATTGATTAGGGAGAATTTCGGCAGGTGCTGATAATAATTTCCATAATAAAAAATGAATTGGGCGCTTGCCATTAACCAATCAACAAAATCAACCAATGAAATCAACCATCAAAATTCAGCTTTCAGTAATGATGTTCCTTCAGTTCGTAGTATGGGGGGCATGGTATGGACAACTATCAAAATATTTATTTTCGATCGGTTTCGATGGCGGACAAGTGGGCAATATTTATGCTACTTTCTCTATTGCCATGATTATCTCCCCTTTTATTGCCGGCATGATTGCAGACAGATTTTTTGCTGCCCAAAAAGTATTAGGCATTTTAAACCTAGTAGGAGCGGGCCTTTTACTGCTACTTACTACCATTACTGATTACAATACGTTTTATTGGGTAATGCTCTTGTACTGCTTAACCTTTGCACCTACCATTGCACTTACCAGCTCTATTTCGATGCGACAAATGACGGACCCTAAAAAGGAATTCCCAATGATACGTGTAATGGGAACCGTTGCTTGGATCGCTGTTACCAACCTAGTGGGTTATATGGGCTGGGGTGATAAAAGCACCATTTTTTATGTATCGACCATTACTGCAGCCACAATAGGCGTATATTCCTTTACGTTACCTAACACGCCGCCTTCTGTTAAAGGACCGGTAAGCTTTGGGCAGATTCTGGGTAAGGATGCTTTCGTTTTATTGAAAGACCGTTCATTTGCCATATTTTTTATCTCCTCCGTATTGATATGCATACCGCTTTCTTTTTATTATGCAATGGCTAATCCTGCCATTACTGATGCCTATAAATCGGCTTTTGTTGCAGCCAACCCCGGTCAGGCATTACCCAATACGTTTTTTGTAGAAAATAAAATGTCGCTGGGTCAGGCATCTGAAGTTTTATTTATGCTTTTACTCCCTTTTGCCTATATCCGCTTTGGTATAAAATGGATGCTCGTTTCAGGCTTGGTAGCTTGGATCGCGAGGTTCCTTTTCTTTGGGTATGGCAATGCGCAAGCTGGCGAATGGATGTTATATGCAGGAATTTTACTACATGGTGTTTGCTACGATTTCTTTTTTGTAAGTGGAATGATTTATACTGATAATAAGGCAGGTGAAAAAATAAAATCACAGGCTCAGGGATTAATTTCACTGGCAACCTATGGAATAGGTATGGGTATCGGATCCCTTATTTCGGGCTATGTGCAAAAAATGTATACCAATGGTGCGGGCATTACCAACTGGACCAATGTATGGTTGGTTCCTGCGGCAATTGCGGTGGTTGTGCTATTGCTATTTATATTGTTTTTCAAAGACAATACACGCAATAAGACCGTGGTGGTATAAATAGTAGCCGTTCGCGACATAAGCTTGCCTTTCGTAGAATGCATTTTTAAAAAACAGAGAAACAGTAAATATTAAATTAAAACTATAACAGAAAACATGAAACGAATAGCTATGCTCGGCTCCGGATTTATAGGAAGATTTTACGCCGATTCATTACAGGGACAAAGAAGTAAGGATCGAATTATTTCAATCTACTCTCGCAGGGAAGAAGCTGCTAAAAAATTTGCATCCGACTATCATTGCGATCGCTACACTACTGATATGGAGGAAGCCATTGCGCATCCAGATGTAGATGTAGTATGTATTTCATTGCCCAATCACTTGCATGAGGCAGCGGTGATATTGTGTTGCAAACACAAAAAAGCCGTACTGACTACCAAGCCACTGGGTCGTAATGCGGAAGAAGCAAAGCGAATGCTGCTTGCAGTAGAAGCCGCCGGCATTTTTAACGGCTATCTGGAAGACCTTGTTTATACGCCCAAATTTTTAAAATCTTATGAAAGTGTAAAGAATGGAGCACTCGGCAGAATCCTTTGGGCCAAATCTA
>CANIMM010000252.1 GCA_947468255.1 Chitinophagaceae bacterium
GAGCGCTTCAAAAATTGTGATAGCATGCCTGCCACAGCTTTTAAAGCGCTCTTCTCACTTTTAATTAAACAGAATGAAAAACAATAAAATAGCAACGGTAACAAGAATATTACTTTTATTGTGCGGCATTGGATTGGTAATGGTTTTATTTACCCCGATGTGGCGCATAGATTTAGACGCCCCTCAATACCCTGAAGGATTGCGCATGCTAATTTATGCCAATAAATTAGCCGGAAATATAGATATTATCAACGGACTAAATCACTATATCGGAATGAAGACATTGCATACCGATGACTTTATAGAATTCAAAGTCCTTCCTGGTATCATTCTATTTTTTGCAATATTATTTGTTGTAGTGGCCATTGTAGCTAGGAGAAAATGGATGAATTTCTTATGTATCCTTTTTATCTTTTTTGGTGTAGTTGCAATGATTGATTTTTGGCGATGGGAATATAACTACGGCCACAATCTTAACCCAGAGGCCGCTATTATCGTTCCTGGAATGGCCTACCAGCCGCCTTTAATAGGATTCAAACAATTACTGAATTTCGGCGCCTACTCAATTCCTGATATAGGGGGATGGATTTTTGTTGCTGTAGGAATAATTTTATTAGGGCTGGTAATCTATGAAGGAAGAAAGCATAAGAAGCAAATTTCTATTTCCAACACAATTCCATTTATTTTAATTGGATGCCTTACGCTTAGTATCAGTGGATGTAGCAGTTCTCCAAATCCAATTCGTATTGGAAAAGATAACTGTGATTATTGTAAAATGACCTTTAGCGACAAAAGATTTGGAGCAGAAATAGTCACCAAAAAGAATAAGGTATATAAGTTTGATGACGAGCACTGCATCATTGAATTTATCAAATCCAACAAAATTGAAAAAAAAGATATAGCAGATTTTTACTTTACTAATTTCAGCATTCCTAACCAGTTAATTAAAGTTTCTGATGCCCACTTTCTTCAAAGCCCTTCCCTCAAAAGTCCAATGAATGGAAATATCGCCGCTTTCGAAAATGAAGACAGCTTGGAAAAAATATTCTCACAGATTAATGGAAATAAAATATCCTGGGAGGAAATGCAGCAATGAGAAAATTCCTTTTTATAGCAACTTGCCTTTTTACCACTACCGTTTCCGCAAAAACCATTCACGTAGGTGCTAACCGCAACTATAAAAATATTACAGCGGGCATTGCTGCAGCTACTTCAGGCGACACCGTACTCGTAGACGCAGGTCTTTACAGAGAACAAAAAATGACCATCAATAAAAGGATATTTTTAAAAGGCATTGATTATCCTAAATTGGATGGTGAAAAAAAATTTGAAATTATCGCTATCAAGGCAAATGGTGTAATAGTGGAGGGTTTTAGAATTATGCATTCGGGCATTTCAAGCCTTGAAGATATAAGTGGTATAAAAGTATACGACTGCAATCAGGTAACTATAAAAAACAATATACTTGAGGATACCTTTTTCGGAATTTACATACAAAATGGAGTCAATTGTACCATAGAAAACAACCTGCTTACCGCCCAAGGTGGCGAAGAACAGCAAAATGCCAATGGCATCCACTGTTGGAAATGTGATAGTATGCGGATCATCGGTAATAAAGTGTCGGGACACAGGGATGGCATATATTTTGAATTTGTAAAAAACTCAATCATAATGCGTAATACTGCTGATAAAAATATTCGGTATGGATTGCATTTTATGTTTTCAAACGATGACATGTATGTAGGTAATGTTTTCAGGAATAATGGATCGGGTGTATCTGTAATGTTCAGTAAACATATCAAAATGATTAACAATTATTTCGAAGAGAACTGGGGAGATGCTGCTCATGGAATTTTATTGAAAGAAATTTCCGATGGCTATATGAGTGGAAATCATTTTTCAAAAAATACCAGTGCCATATTTATGGAAGGAGCTAGTAGGGTTTATATGAAACACAACACATTTGAAAACAATGGATGGGCATTAAAAATACAGGCTAGTTGCATGGAAGTAGTGCTAGAAGAAAACAATTTTATCGGTAACACCTTTGATGTAGGGACCAATGGGTCACTGGTGCAAAATACATTCAACCATAATTACTGGGACAAATACGAAGGGTACGACCTCAATAAGGACAAGATTGGAGATATCCCCTACCGTCCGGTAAGTATGTTTTCAATGATCGTAGAAAAATATCCCCCGGCAATGATCTTATTCAGAAGTTTCATAACCGCATTATTGGATAAAACTGAAAAAATATTACCGAGTATTACGCCTGAAAATTTAAAGGACAATGCTCCATTAATGAAGAAAGCATTTTAAGATGACATCTTTAATAAAAGATGTCATCTTAATTAAAATCAACCACTATGATCATTGCAAGTAACGTGACCAAAAAATTCGGAAAATTAAAAGCATTGGACAATGTATCCACTTTCTGTAACAAGGGAGAATGCATTGCGCTGATTGGTCCCAATGGCAGTGGCAAGACCACTTTAATAAAATCAATTCTGGGAATGGTAGTTCCCGATAGTGGCTTTATCACTTTTAAGGATAAAAACATATTACACCATTGGCAATACCGAGATGAGATTGGGTATATGCCTCAAATAGGCCGTTACCCAGACAATATGACCATTGGACAAGTATTGAGTATGATGAAAGACATTAGAAACAAAAAAAATGCTTTGGATGAGGATTTGATCCATTCGTTTTCATTACACCAGCTACTCAATAAAAGAATGAGTACCTTATCGGGCGGCACCCGACAAAAAGTAAGTGCAGCACTTGCTTTTCTTTTTGACCCTACAGTACTTATATTAGACGAGCCCACTGCCGGACTCGATCCTGTAGCATCCGAAATATTAAAAGAAAAAATAATTGCAGAAAAAGAAAAAGGAAAATTAGTATTAATCACTTCTCATATTTTAAGCGAATTGGATGACCTGGTAAGCAGAATTATTTATATGCAAGACGGGAAATTAGTATTTCATAAAAGTATTGAAGCCGTAAGAGAAGAGACAGGGGAAGCCAAACTTTCAAAAGCCATTGCAAGGGTAATGAGCAAACAATCAGTAGTTGAATAGTAAACTAAATACCCAAATATTGGCAGGCTACTAAAGTCCGAATACTAAAACAGAAAATAAATAAAATGATTAAAATAATAAAATACGTAATCACTGATATACTCCGAAACAAAATCGTGTTGGTATACACCCTATTTTTAATGGCTTCCGCTTTCAGTGTATTTGGGCTAGAAGATAACAGTAGTAAAGGCTTACTGAGTTTATTGAATATTATACTAATTGTAGTACCGCTGGTGAGTATTATTTTTTCTGCTATTTATGTTTACAATAGTGCAGAATTTATTGAACTACTCGTAAGCCAACCATTAAAAAGGAAATCAATTTGGCTAAGTATATTTTCCGGTTTGGCAACATCACTTTTGATTGCATTTATAATAGGAGCAGGCATTCCAATACTAATTTACCAGGCCAATGGCATTGGATTTACCATGCTAGCAGTGGGGATATTACTGAGCGTAATTTTTGTATCCATTGCCATGCTTGCCACTGTCAAAACAAGAGATAAAGCAAAAGGCATTGGGGCTGCCATTATGCTATGGTTGTACTTCTCGTTGCTCTTCGATGGTTTTGTTTTATTCCTACTATTTCAATTTGCAGACTACCCTATGGAGAAACCCATGATAGCAGTAAGTGCATTGAACCCAATTGACCTAAGTCGCATATTAATATTGCTTCAACTAGATGTATCGGCCATGATGGGATACACGGGTGCTGTTTTTAAAGATTTTTTTGGAACCTATGTAGGAATTCTATTTTCGTTGACAATATTAACTTTATGGATTGCAATACCCGTTTGGTATGCAACCCGAAAATTCAATACCAAAGATTTATAATGAATGGAGAATCAAAGATTCTCCATTCATTTTTTTTCAATACAATATCTAATCATCAAAGCGCCAGTAACTGAAGCAGGGAGTTTATTTACTAGCAGGAGGTAATAAAACCTCATCTATTACATAAACAATGCCATTGGATGCTGGCACGGTGGCTATAATGGTGGCCTTTCCATTAACAATAAATTTGCCGTCCTTTTTAGTAATGGTAATATTTCCACCATTCACCTGACCTATCACCTGCCCATCGGTAAATAAATCAGTTTTGAAAACGCCCACAGAAACATGGTACTGCAGAATATCAGTAAGCGCATCTTTCTTTTCAGGTTTCAATAAATCTTCTACCGTGCCGGCTGGTAATTTAGCAAAAGCCGCATTGGTAGGAGCAAAAACAGTAAAGGGACCAGCGTTGCTCAAAACATCCACTAACCCTGCCGCCTGAACAGCAGTTACCAACGTGCTATGGTCCTTACTTCCAATTGCCACTTGCACCACATTTTTTTGAGATTGGTCATCTACTACGGCCGATTGGCCTGCCTTGATTTCAACGGGATCGTTTGCTGTAGTTGAACTCTGTTGAGTACTGCTGTTACAGCTTACTAAAACAAAAAAGATAATAACCCTGGAGGCTGATAAAATCCTTTGCATAAGTTTAAAGTTTTAATTGTAAAATATGTATACAATTTATTCACTTATTCATTTTTATTTTATGACCTTAATCACATTGTAAATTTTTATTTAAAACCATTCAAAATTTGGAATTTCACCAGCAGATAGCTCATTTTGATTGTATGCCCTCAGTTAGGTAAAATATCGGAGCTGTAGAAATA
>CANIMM010000253.1 GCA_947468255.1 Chitinophagaceae bacterium
ATTGCCATTTTATTTAGTGCTCATCCAATCGCGTTGGCTCAATACCGAACTAGCCGTGTGGCAGATTCCGTTTTGATTGAGGTTGATTTTGCTAAACAAAAAGGGCCCTTGAAGCCCATCTGGGCATTCTTTGGCTACGATGAGCCCAATTACACCTACATGAAAGACGGCAAGAAATTGCTGACAGAAATTTCAAAGCTGAGTAAAGTGCCGGTGAATGTAAGGGCACATAGTTTGCTGGTAACAGGCGATGGGGTTGCTGCTCTAAAGTGGGGATCAACCAATGCGTATACCGAAGACGAAAAAGGCAATCCAATTTATAGCTGGACAATCATTGACCAGATATTTGATACCTATATTGAAAGAGGCATGAAGCCAATTGCACAAATTGGTTTTATGCCCGAAGCCTTGTCCACCCATCCGCAACCATACAAACACCACTGGGCACCCAACATTAAGTATGACGAAGTTTTTACCGGCTGGGCCTATCCTCCGAAGGATTATGTAAAATTTGCCAATTTGGTGTATGAGTGGGTAAAACATTCGGTAGCACGTTACGGAAAGCAGGAAGTGGAAACTTGGCATTGGGAATTGTGGAATGAACCCGATATTCCTTATTGGAAAGGCACCACCGAAGAATATATTAAATTATATGATTACACAGCCGATGCCGTTAAGCGTGCATTGCCCACTGCAAAAATAGGTGGCCCCGAAACTACCGGACCCGGCTCAAAAAATGCCGCACTATTTTTACGAACCTTTTTAACGCATATCGTGAGCGGTAAAAATTATGTTACGGGTAAGGTAGGCACACCATTGGATTTTATTTCATTTCACGCCAAGGGACAACCTAGCCTAGTAGGCGGAATGGTGCAAATGAATATGGGCAAACAGCTCCGAGATATTGATAAGGGATTCGAAATTGTGGCATCTTACCCCAGCTTGAAAAAACTGCCCATCATCATCGGCGAATCCGATCCTGAGGGATGTGCTGCATGTTCTGAAGATTTTAATCCGCAAAATGCTTACAGAAATGGCACCATGTATTCAAGTTATACAGCCGCTTCTTTTGCGCGTAAATCCGATTTGGCTGAAAGCCGGGGGGTAAATTTATTGGGTGCAGTAACCTGGGCTTTTGAGTTTGAAGACCAACCCTGGTTTCGTGGGTTTAGAGATTTGGCAACGAACGGCGTTGATAAGCCGGTGTTAAATGTGTTTCGCATGTTTGGCATGATGCAGGGCAACCGGGTGGTTGTAAACCAAAATTTGGCATACAATTATAACCTCATTCGTGATTCCAGTGTAAGGGGTGAAAGGCCCGATATCAATGCATTTGCAGCGAAAGAGGACCATTCGGCTACGGTGATGGTTTGGAATTATCACGACAACAATGACCTTACTATTGCAGATGCTGCAGTAGCGCTTAAGCTGTCGGGATTACCAATCGGAAAAGTCTTGCTGCGACATTATAGGATAGATCAGCAACACAGCAATGCGTATGAAGTTTGGAAAAAAATGGGTTCACCCAAAAATCCCGATAAAGAACAATTTGAACTGCTAGAAAAAGCAGGGCAACTTCAGCTGATGAATTCACCAGAATGGATTACAGTAAAAAATGGAATAGCCTTATTGAAGATGAAACTTCCTGTGCAAGGGGTTTCTTTTTTTCAACTTAGTTGGTAATGCTGTCAGCTCGATTTGGAAAACTTGTTTACCAGATGGAATTCATTTCATATAATTCCATGGAATGAATGATGACATCTCCATTTATTTGAATGCCGGTTTCCGATTTGCTTTTTTTAAGTGCCTCTGCAATATGTAATTTACCATTGTCGATATAGCCTTCTACCGAATTTTTATCAATCAACATTTCAATGGTAAATCGGAAGCTGCCAGGGGTTTGACAAATATAAGGCGCTCCATTAAAGCGGTTGTAATTGCCGTCATAATACATAACCGGATTGCCTTTGTACAGAATTTCCAATCCCAATCCTTTATCAATCTCCACATCCATTTTGATATGGTATAAGCTAGCCGTGATCTTTTTTAATTGATCATTTATAGCCGGAGCGGATATTCCATTCCAACTATATTTTGTTCCATGCAGCTGGTTGATTGCTTTAATGGGCTCGCAAAATAAACGTACCCCTTCTCTGGTTGTTCTCAGACTTAATTCATTGGGGAAAAGCATCATTTGATTATAGGGCATTCCCAATTGATCAATTCTGCCCCAGCCAATTTGCACCCTTCTGCCATTGGGCATGTTATTGAAGGTTTGCGCAGCATATTGCGCCCCCCAGGTATAAAAATATTTGCCGGCTTCGGGTGTAAATGCAGCGCCATTAAAGGATCCAATCATGTAGGAACCCGATGCGGCCACCATGACCCATTTTTTATTTTGTGGATTACCATCTACTGCCAATTCAAAAAGCTCCGGGCATTCATAAAAACCTTTTGTTTTGCTTTTAAATTCCCATTTTTTTAAATCGGTAGAATTATAGATGGCGATGTGGTTTTCATTGTACAGGGCCATAACCCAAACTTTAGTAGGCGCATACCAAAATACTTTAGGATCTCTATCCGGACCAATAATTGGATTGCCTTTGAATTTGGTAAAGGTTCTGCCATTGTCGTTGCTGTAAGCAATATTCTGGGTCATTTTTTTTCCGGCAGCGGTATAAAATGCTACCAAGGCATTGTTGCCCCAGCCGGCAACATTCTCCTTGTCTATCACAGCAGAGCCCGAAAACATGGTGCCTAGTGTATCTGGATATAGTGCATCGTTCAATTCTTCCCAATGCAACAAATCCTTGCTAACGGCATGCCCCCAATGCATATTTTCCCAATTGATTTCAAATGGATTGTGCTGGTAAAATAAATGGTATTCTCCATTATGATACAACAGTCCGTTGGGATCATTTACCCAACCACGTTTAGTAGAAAAATGAAATTGTGGGCGATTCAATTCTTTGTAAATACTATCCTCTCCCGCAAAACTATCAGATTGATAAATCATATCCAATCCTTTCACCGCTTTGCTAAAAACCAATCTAATCGTTTTTCCTTTCAGCGAAGCAACATCTTTATAGACCCAGTAGTCGGTGGCTTTATCGGCAATGCGGATCACCGAATAAGTCAAGGTGTCATCGCCGGATACAAATTTTACCATTTGCCGTTTCTCCGATTTTTCAATAGGAAAATTGATGTATTGCTTGTTAATTTTTATATCCCTAACAATCACTTGGCCCATGCTTAGGGTATAGGAAAATAGGACTAGGGCAATGAGCAATTGTTTTTTCATATCCAATATTTTATTCTGTGGAGCGATTAGCGGTGCTAAAATAAAACCTTCATTTTAATTTGCTCTTTAAAAATATCGAATATTGTCTAATGAAAAAAAATAAAGATTTATTTAGAGACAGGAAATTGAATACCAATAAATCTAAGCCATTGGATTTGTAACAAAAGCCTTTAGAAATTTGATTGAATGAAAATAAATTAAAATGCCCGAATGGCGCGGACATAGTTTGTGTTGAACTTACTGTTGTTTTCCTGAAAGCCACTGCTGAAATAATTGTACCACGCGAAGTCGCTGGTGTTCTCCGTAGAACTCCAATAGTAGCTAGTCGAAAGAAAACCGCCATATCCAAGCATTCTCATTGAATAAAGCTTTGCTAACTCATCTTTACTTGGCAAATACCAATCTGTATAGCCTCCGCCATTATGGGCTCTCGCTAAACCTGCTGCATAGCTTGTAGATGTAGCACCTTGACTTGTAATGATTGAATTTGTATTAGATAAACCAGTTCCAATTGCAGTTCCTGTTGCTCCTGTTGTTTTGTAAGTTCCATTCCACCACCGAATTCCACTACTTTGATCTGTGGTTGCTGCAATTAAACCATGAAGTTTGTTAGGATCATAACCTGGATCTCCGCTTTGTAAAATATAAGCTATTAGACCGCCTTGAAATGAAGTCCCAATATTCAATCCTGATATTGCAGCATTACCAACCATATCTACCCAACTCGTACCATCAAAATATTGCATTTGCCCTTTAACACTACAATTGTTACAACAGACAATTAATCCAAGTGCAGGACTAGCAATTGCGTCTCTTTGGATAGAAGACATTCTAGGTGGTAAAAACCCCTGCGTAGTTGAGCTAGCTTCTAAAACTGCTGAAGCGCTAGCAGCTGATGACGCGCCTACTATTACTTTCCCACTATTAGTAATTGCTCCTGTAGTTAAACTTGCAATTGTCCCCACACTAGTTAAACTTGAACCTGTTACTGTAGCATTTAATGTAGCACCTGTTAATGTTCCAGCATCTGCTGTTACAGTAATTATAATATCTTCACTACCATCAAATGCTACTCCATTAATATTTCTCGCTGTAGCTAATTTTGTTGCTGTTGTTGCAGTACCTGCTGTTGTAGCTGTTGTCGCACTTGATGCTGTAGCTGCATTACCCGTAATACTTCCTGTTATTGGATTGGTTACCGTTAAGTTAGCTAATGTTCCCACACTAGTTAAACTAGAAACTGTGACGGTTGACTTTAATGTGGTGCCTGTTAAAGTTCCAGCATCTGCTGATGAAGTAATTATAATATCTCCACTACCATCAAATGCTACTCCATTTATATTCTTGGATGCTGCTAATTTAGTCGCTGTAGCTGCATTGCCAATTGTGCTTTGATTCCATATTGGGACTGATCCTGATAATAAAGTATATGGTATTGCACCAG
>CANIMM010000254.1 GCA_947468255.1 Chitinophagaceae bacterium
ATCATTTTTTTTGGTTGGGCAAAAGCACTCATCCACAAAAACCCATTCGCTGCCAGCAATAAAAAAAGTCTCTTTGTATTCATAATCATTATTAAGTAACTCAAATTTTACAACGCCTGCAATGTCCGCATCAAATACTTATACAGCAACATTCAGTCGCAGTATCACCAAAAGTAAAGAGCTATTTTATCAATAGCCCTTTTGGTAAGTATGTTTAACAAATGTTTGTATCCAGCTCCAAAAATGAACCCCCACAATAGGGATTGAAAATATCCAATTAAAATAGCTGAAATCAACCAATCGAAAACCTCTACAAGGTTCGTTTCACTTCTAATTCTTCAAAAGCCTCCACAATATCACCCACTTGAATATTGGCATAATTCTTAATGGTCAATCCGCATTCCATATTATTGGTTACTTCTTTCACATCATCTTTATAGCGCTTCAAACTACCTAGTTCACCGGTAAATATCACGATACCATCCCTAACCAACCGTATCCGGCTATTTCTGGCGATTTTGCCATCCAGCACGATACAGCCTGCCACGGTAGCTTTGTCAAATTTGTACATTTCCTTGATCTCCACATTGGCGAGTATTTTCTCTTCCACACCCGGTTCAAGCATCCCTTCCATTGCACTCCGGATTTCCTCGATGGCATTGTAGATGATGGAGTACAATTTAATTTGTATGGACTCTGCTTCTGCCAATCGAGCTGCTTGAATAGAAGGACGAACATTAAAGCCAATGATGATGGCATCCGATGCATTGGCAAGGGTTACATCACTTTCTGTAATGGCACCCACTGCTTTATGAATCACTTTCACCACAATCTCTTCTGTACTTAATTTTTGCAATGAATCACTCAAGGCTTCTACCGATCCATCCACATCACCCTTGATGATTACATTCAATTCTTTAAAGTTGCCCAATGCCAACCTACGGCCAATTTCATCCAATGTAATATGTTTCTTGGCGCGCATTCCCTGCTCTCGCAGTATCTGTCCGCGTTGATATGCTTTTTCTCTTGCTTCACTTTCATCGGCATATACCTTAAAGGTTTCACCTGCCTGAGGCGCCCCATTCAATCCCAATATTAATACTGGTGTAGATGGAGGCGCTATTTCACTGCGCTGATTGCGCTCATTGTACATTGCCTTTACCTTACCAAAATTTTGACCCGAAACAATCATGTCGCCCAGTTTCAATGTTCCGTTCTGAACCAAAATAGTAGCTACATAACCACGTCCTTTATCAAGGGTAGCTTCAATCACTGTGCCATTGGCAACTCTGTCAGGGTTAGCTTTCAGTTCAAGAATATCTGCTTCTAATAAAATCTTTTCCATCAATAAATCAATGTTCAGGCCTTGCTTGGCACTGATTTCCTGACTTTGGTATTTACCACCCCAGCTTTCCACCAAAATATTCATGGAAGCTAGTTGCTCCTTAATTTTTTCAGGATTAGATCCATCCCGATCAATCTTATTGATTGCAAATATCATGGGCACATTGGCAGCCTGGGCATGGGAAATGGCTTCTTTTGTCTGAGGCATTACTGCATCATCTGCAGCAATTACAATCACGGCGATATCAGTAACTTTAGCACCACGGGCCCTCATTGCCGTAAAGGCTTCGTGACCGGGCGTATCTAAGAAAGTAATCGCTCTGCCATCTTTTAAGGTAACCTCATAGGCACCAATATGCTGGGTAATACCACCCGCCTCACCGGCAATTACATTGGTGTCGCGGATATGATCCAACAAGGATGTTTTACCATGATCTACGTGACCCATAATGGTAACGATGGGTGCTCTTGGTTTTTGATCGTCGATATTGTCATCCTGGTCATTTTCTTCCATTTCTGCAACATCTTCCACCCCAATGAATTCCACTTCATAGTTGAACTCACTTGCCACCAGTTCAATCACATCGGCTTCCAAGCGCTGGTTGATAGAAACCATAATACCCAAGTTCATACACTTGCTGATTACGTCGGCAAAACTTACATCCATTAAACCAGCCAATTCGCTCACCGAAATAAACTCTGTAACCTGTAATTTATTTCCCTGATCACCTTCAGCACCTCTTTGTTCGGCCATTTCTTCGCGCTTGGCTTTGCGGTATTTCGCTTTGGACCCTTTTCCTTTTCCCCCACCGCCAGATAATTTGGCCTGTGTTTCTTTTATTTTATCCTGAATTTCTTTAGCATCAATTTCACGGTCTTCCCTGCGGGCAGGTGCTGCTGATGATGTCCTATTGGTATTGAAACGATTGCTGCCTGCTGGGCCAGTTGCTGGTCGAGCACCGGGTGCTCCGGTTCCACCAGCCGGACGGTTTCGATTCATATCGCTTCCACCTACTGGTCTTTGTGCGCCACCGCCCTGATAGCCAGGACCCTGCGGGCCACGTACGGCTTGGCCAGTTTGTCCTTGACCTTGTACTGGCGTGCCCCCTTTCTTTTCAATCAGTATGCGCTTACGTTTTCTTTTATCGTCGTTATCGCGTTTGGGCCTAGTATCGTTGTCTACCGGCAACTGGATTTTTCCTAAAATTTTAGGTCCTTCCAGGCGGTCTGCCTTAATATTTTCTATAGTTGCTGTGACGTCTGCTTTAACCTCTACAGAAGCAGGCTCTACAATAGTCGGTTTTTGAACGGGCGCTTCCGCAACATTTTCAACTGAAGCAATCAGCTCCGGGGCTGCTGCTTTTTCGTCCGTTTTCTTGGTTGATTTTTTGGGTCTTGTTGAAGAATCAATAGCATCCAAGTCGATTTTGGAAATCACTTTTGGAGCTTCCAGTTCTGGTGCCGCTATCTTTGAAATTTCCACTGGGGCTTTTTCAGTTCCCGATAAAGCTGGCTTTGCTATGGCGGAATCTGCTCCAGCAGGTTTAGTTTCAGCCGCTTGTGCTGTTTTTTCCGTTACAGCAGCTTCAGCTACTGTGGTGTCTATCACCGGCACTGCTTCATTGTGCTGAACTGTTTCCAGTTTTTCGTCAACGGGAGCTTTAACTATTGGGGCTTCCGTTACAGGGGCATGTGCAATAGCTGCTTCCTTTTTCTTAAAAGAAAGATCTTCCTCATCCCGTTTTCTTTTTGGCTCAGTTGAACCAGCGCCCTTTGGCAAGTCAACCTTTTCTGCTTTTTGTTTAGCAGCTTTATCCTGCTGAAACTCGGTTTGAAGTACCCGATACATTTGTTCAGAGAGTTTGAAATCCCGTTGCATATCGTCGGCACTAAAGCCTTTGCTCCCTAAGAACTCAACGAGTGTGTCTTTACTCACATTGAATTCAATGGCAGCCTTCATTGCCCTTGGTAATAGTATGGTTTCTTTTTCTGACATTCTTGTTTTTTATTCCGTATTTATGTACTGTTTTATTACTACAGTTGGATTTTGATCAAATATCGATCCTTGATCTATTCCTTTTCAAATTCTTCGTTTAATATTCTCAATACATCCGCAATGGTTTCTTTTTCCAAATCGGTTCTGCGCTCTAGTTCGGCCGCTGTTAAAGCTAATACAGAACGGGCAGTATCACAACCTACTTTTTTCAACGCTTCAATTACCCATTCTTCTATTTCATCGCTAAACTCGATAAGGTCAATATCAAATTCATCTACTTCCCCTTCGCTATCTCTGAACACATCGATTTCGTATCCGGTTAGCTCACAGGCTAGTTTAATATTTACACCGCGTCTGCCAATGGCAAGCGAAACCTGGTCGGGTTTTAAGTATACGGTAGCATGTTTCTTTTCTTCATTTAGATCGATGCTGGTAATTTTGGCTGGGGTAAGTGAGCGTTGTATCAACAACTGGGTATTGTTTGTCCAGTTGATCACATCAATGTTTTCATTTTTCAATTCCCTTACAATACCATGGATACGGCTTCCCTTCATCCCTACACAAGCACCCACCGGATCAATTCTATCATCAAAACTTTCTACCGCAATTTTTGCCCTTTCTCCTGGATCTCTTACTATTTTTTTAACTACAATTAATCCGTCAAAAATTTCAGGCACTTCTATTTCCAGTAATTTTTCAAGGAAGCTGGTGCTGGTTCTTGAAACAATGATTACTGCTTGGCTATTTTTCAATTCCACTTTTTTTACCACCCCTCTGATGGTCTCCCCTTTCTTGAAATAGTCGGATGGGATTTGCTCAGATTTTGGCAAAATCATTTCATTGCCTTCCTCATCTAGCAAGAGCACTTCCTTCTTCCAAACCTGGTATACTTCACCACTAACGATATCGCCTATACGATCTTCGTATTTTTGGATTAATAAGTTTTTCTTTAGGTCGTTGATACGGCTTGCCAGTGTTTGCTTGCCTGCCAGAATTGCCCTACGGCCAAATTCCTTTTGAATATCTACTTCTTCATACAGTTCTTCTCCCACCGCATAATCCGGTTCAATTTTAATAGCATCGCTGTATTCTATTTCAGTCAATGTATTATAAATATCGCCATCGTCCACAATCATCCGGCGCCTAAAAATTTCTAGGTCGCCCTTTTGGTCGTTTACAATTACATCAAACTGATCATCGCTGCCATATTTTTTTCGGATCAATGTTTTGAACACATCCTCCATTACTTTCATCAGCGTTGGGCGATCAATATTTTCTGCCTCTTTAAATTCCTGAAAGGAATCAATCAAATTAATACGTGCCATAGACC
>CANIMM010000255.1 GCA_947468255.1 Chitinophagaceae bacterium
CTTCCAGCACTTCTCCTCCAATACTTCCCATTTTGGTATACCACTCTAACCCAAGCACGTCCTCTCCCAAATGATAGGTACGGCAGGCACTATTTTTCCAAACAGTTTGTCCAACAAAATTTTTCATCACAATAAATGCTGTGCCTCCAGGCATTTCTTTATAGGACTTAGTTGGAATGTCATAGAATAAGCGCTTGCCATTTTCCACTTTATAAAAACTGGTTACTCCAGCGGCAAGCATTTCTTCCACCCAAGCTGCAACTTTATATCCTGCTTCTTTCATTGCAGCGGTGGTTTTGGCAACACCCAACACATCCCAGCTTTCAAATGCGCCAATCTCCCAACCAAATCCTGCCATCATTCCATCATCCACCCTGTATAATTCATCTGTAATTTCAGGTATCCTTTGAGAGATATAAGCAAATAGATGATAATGAAAGAGTCGATAAAATTCTCCCGCCTTATCGGTACCTGCACAGAGCGCTTTGATTCTTGATTTCAAATCATCGATGGGCTTGGCAGCTTCTATGGTTGCAAACCTTGGCTTTTTGCGCGGCTCGTATTCCAATGTAGCGAGGTTCAACACATGGATTTCCTTTTCACCCTTTTCGGATGTAGGCATTTTCTTGAAAAAACCCTGTTTGGTTTTATCTCCCAACCATTTATTTTCCACCATTTTATTCAGCCAGCCAGGAATCACAAACTGTTCTCTAGCCTCGTCTTGCAAACAATTTTCAAATACCCCGTTGGCTACTTTTACCAACGTATCAATACCCACCACATCTGCCGTTCTAAAAGTAGCAGATTTTGGTCTGCCAATAATTGGCCCTGTCAACGCATCAATTTCATCAATAGTCAATTGCAGTTTTTCCATGGCATTCATAATGGCCATCATTCCAAATACGCCAATACGGTTAGCAATAAACGCCGGAGTATCCTTACAGAGTACCGTTGTTTTTCCCAAAAATAAATCTCCATAGTGCATTAAAAAAGCAATTACTTCCGGATCTGTATCTGGAGTAGGTATAATTTCCAGCAACCGCAAATAACGAGGAGGATTAAAAAAATGCGTACCGCAAAAATGTTTTTTAAAATCATCGCTTCTTCCTGCTGTCATCAGATGAATCGGAATTCCGGATGTATTGGAAGTAATTAAAGTGCCGGGTGTACGAAATTTTTCGACTTCAGAAAAAACAGATTGCTTAATGTCTAACCTTTCTACCACCACTTCAATTATCCAATCGCAAGAAACAATATCTTTCATATTATCCGTAAAATTGCCGGTCTTAATCCGCTTTGCTGCTTCTTTGGTAAAAACAGGTGAGGGGTTGGATTTTAAGGCGACTGAAATGGCATCATTCACTATTTGGTTTCGCTGGGCAGCGGACCCGTTTTCAGCATCTGCAGCAGTTGACAGCATATCCAATAACAATACTTGCAGACCGATACCTGCAAAATGACAGGCAATTCTACTTCCCATAACACCACTTCCCAAAACGGCCACTTTTTTTATAATTCTTTGCATATTGATTGATTTATCCCAATGGGCTGAAAAATTAGTTAGTTAAACAACTATTTCCACTATCCGAAATTAAGACATTTTCTAAAAGCATCATAAAAAATAAAAACAGGCCCCAAAAGCCTGTTATTATCTGTTAAACCCGTTATTCGAAAATTGTTTAAATGCATTACTCAACAACTAACCCGGATCATTAAAAATGCTTGTTCGGACTAGGTTGCATTATTATTAACTCACCCCACTTCCATTATCGATTACACTAGCTGGGCTTACAAAATGAAGTTTGCCCGATTTGTCTTCGGCCATCAAAATCATACCATTGCTTTCGATTCCCCTCATTTTTCGAGGTGCAAGATTAGTCACTACCACCACTTGCTGTCCGATAATATCCGCTGGTGAAAAATGTAAGGCAATACCACTTACAATGGTACGCACTTCAATTCCCATGTCTACTTCCAACTTTAATAATTTATCTGCTTTGGCAACTTTTTCAGCAGATACAATAGTGCCTACTTTTAGCGCTATTTTGGCAAAATCATCGAAATTAATTTCAGTAACTAGCTTTGCATCGGCTGCTTCCAGAGCGAGACCTGCCGAGGAAGGGGTAGATGTATTTACCTCGCTGGAAGCAGGGGTAGCTACTGGTTTATTTTTTTCATTTTCCATTTTAATCTGTTGGCTTTTTAATTTTAACTTTTCAACCTGCTCGGCTACTTCCGAATCCTCGATTTTTCTAAACAACAATTGAGGTTCTCTCAAAGAGTACCCAACACTCAATAATTTAGAAGATCCCGCATTTTCCCAATCCAGCATTTTATCCACCACCTTCATCATATGGCACATTTTTTTTGCTGCAAATGGTAAAAAAGGATTGATAAATACTGCAAGGTTAGCGGTCAACTGCAAAGACAGATGCAGGCAGTTGTCGATACTCTTTTGCGCTTCAGGCGTAGGTTGTCCATTATCGCCGAGTTGCTTGGCAACAATCCATGGTTGCTTATCCTGCATATATTTATTACCCTTTCTGGCTAAGTCAACCACTTCATATAATGCATCTCTAAACTTATAGGTTTCTAATAAATTTTCTATTCGAATTTTGGCATTGGCTATTTCAGCAAAAAGGGCCCTATCTGCATCATCAACAATATCTGCATGCAAAACGGGTACTTTTCCCTTGCATAATTTATGCATGAGTACAAATGCCCTGTTCACAAAATTTCCAAAAACATCTACCAACTCGCCTTTTACCGAATCCTGAAATCCCTTCCAAGTAAATTCACTGTCTTTCGTTTCAGGAGCAATTGCTGTTAAATAATATCGCAGAGCGTCCACCATCTGGTCGCCCCCATTTTCCTTCTTCACAAAATCATTGATGTAGTCATCCATTTCAATGCTCCAGCCACGACTGGTACTCATCTTGTCGCCTTCCAAATTCATGAACTCGTTGCTCGGCACATTATCCGGAAGGATATTGCCATGTAATTTTAGCATCACCGGAAAAATGATGGCGTGAAAAACAATATTATCCTTGCCTATAAAATGTACCAGCTTGGTGTCATCATTGTACCAATATGGTTTCCAGTCTTTATCGTTATCAATTGCCCATTGTTTCGTAGCACTGATATAGCCGATAGGGGCGTCAAACCAAACGTAGAGCACTTTTCCATCCTCAAATTCGGCAACGCCTTTAACGGCATTAGCCGAGGCCGAACTAGGCACTTTGATTCCCCAATCCAAATCCCTAGTAACTGCCCTTGGCTGCAAACCTATGTCCAGCCAACTTTTGCACTGTCCCAATACATTTGCTTTCCAGTCCTGCTGATGATCTTCGAGTATCCATTTACGTAAAAAATCTTCATGCCGATTCAAAGGCAAATACCAATGTCTGGTCAATTTTTTTATGGGCGCATTTCCACTTAAGGTACTTCTTGGATGAATCAATTCGTCGGGACTGAGGGAAGTGCCACATTTTTCACATTGGTCACCATAGGCATTTTCACTAGCACAAACCGGACAGGTTCCAACAATATAGCGATCAGCCAAAAATGTGTTCGCTTCTTCATCAAAATATTGTTCAGTTTCCTTGATTTCAAGATCCCCCTGCCCATTCAATGCTGTAAAAAATTCCTGGGCCGTTTCATGATGTAGCTGCTCGGAAGTGCGATGATAAATATCAAAAGATATGCCTAGGTCAGCCATATTGCTTTTCAACATCGCATGGTATTTATCTACTATCTGCTTGGGCGTAGTTTTTTCTTTCATTGCCTGTATGGTAATGGCAGCGCCGTGCTCATCACTTCCACACACATATACCACATCTTTCTTTTTTGCACGCAGGTAACGTACATAAATATCCGCAGGTAAATAAGCCCCCGCCAAATGTCCAATATGTTTTGGTCCATTGGCATAAGGAAGTGCAGAAGTAATTAAATATCTTTTTGGATCAGTCATAATTTACAATTGTTATTCTTAGCTCCCGAAGCAAAGCGATTTCTCCTAATGCTTATAATGGAATTAACAAAATCCACCTGCTGGGACTTGGCTCGGACACATCTCGTTTTAAATGCATTTTACACAAACCATGCAAATTTACCTAAAGCAAGTACATTACCCAAACAAACAACAAAAACCTGTTAATTGGATATTTTCCAACCAATACCTGCCTTCAAGGTCTTTTATCGCAATTGCTGTATCGAAAAGTAAATGAATAGGCCCAGAATAAGTATACATGTGAATTAAAGTAGGTATGCAAAACAATTTTGTAGTAAATGGTGGGTAATTCCTAAATTGTCAACTGATTTCAAAAATAGACAAAGCAATTCATTCAAATGATCAAAATGCCCCCCTACTTAAAAAAAGGTGATACCATCGCCATTACCTGTCCCGCAGGCTATATGCCAAAAGCAAAAGCCCAAACCTGTATTGACACATTACAGCAATGGGGATTTGAAGTGATGGTAGGGAAAACATTGGGCAGTAAATCGAAAAATTACTTTTCCGGATCGGATGAGTTCCGCCTCAATGAACTGCAAGCAATGCTCGATGACGACAGCATTAAAGCGATTCTTTGCGGTCGGGGAGGATATGGTGTAAGTAGAATTATTGACCAGTTGGATTTTACAAGATTTAAAA
>CANIMM010000256.1 GCA_947468255.1 Chitinophagaceae bacterium
GATAAAATAAGAGTGGTTTGCTATACCAATTGTGAAGCAGCCGAACTTCTTTTAAATGGCATTAAAGTAGGTGATCGAAAGCTGTACGATAAAGCAACCGGTATTATTTTCTGGGATATCCCTTTTACTGCAGGCAAATTGGAACTGTTAGCTTTTAATAAGGATATCCAGGTGGCTAATTCTATCATTGAAACGGTAGGTAAACCAGCGTTTATTTTTGCTGAAGCGGACAAGAAAAGTTTTGCTGTAAAAGGAGAAGTTGCTCATATCATAGTAACGGTAAAAGACAAAGATGGCCATGTGGTTCCATTTGCAGACACTGAACTTCAATTCCAGGTTTCAGGCAATGCCGTTTTGTTGGGTACAGAAAACGCCTCCAACACGCTTCCTGAGAACTTTAAGGATAATATCCAAAGGGTAAAAAATGGGAAACTGCTTTTATATATTCGATCGGTTGATCCATCAAAACCTGCACAAATTAAAATATCAGCCCCTTTATTTGACGAGGTGGTAGTTACGCTATAATATTTTTGTAGTGCAGCATTAGATGAGACCTACAAAGCAAATAGGAAGTTGTAGATAAGTAAATTAGGACCCGTTTTAGAGATGAAATCAAATTTTAAATAATCAATTAATGAAAAAACTTTTTTTAGTATCGGCTGCTTTGTTTTTAACAACCATTTGTTTTACTCAAAATACGAAGGCTCCAGCCTATCCGCTAATCACGCATGACCCTTATTTTAGTATTTGGTCTACGACTGATTTGCTTACCGCCTCTACTACCAAGCACTGGACCGGTGCCAATCAGTCGCTGTTTGGATTATTAAAAGTAGACGGGTCGGTTTACCGCTTTTTGGGTAAAACGGAAATTATCTATAAAACCATCGTTCCTGCATCGGATGAAAAAGATTACCAGGCAGCCTATACAGAATCCAATCCTGGTGATAGCTGGATGAATGCTTCATTTGATGATTCGCAATGGAAAAACGGAATAGCTCCATTTGGCAATGATAAAGTAGCCTCAAAAACAAAGTGGCTTACCAAGGATATTTGGGTTCGAAGAAAAATTACCATCAACCAACAAGATTTGAATAATCTTTTTTTAAAGTTGCAGCATGACGATGATGTAGAAGTTTTTTTGAATGGAGAAATGCTCTATTCAATTAAAGGCTATACCCACAAATTTATTTTTATTCCAATTAAGGATGAAGTGAAAAATAAAATTAAGCAGGGTGAAAATATTTTAGCGGTGCATGTTAAGAATAATAGGGGTGGATCATGGTTGGATGCGGGTATAGTAGCTCAGAAGATGGAAAATCCGAACCAAACTATTTTGACTGCTGTTCAAAAAGAGGTTGCTGTAAATGCTACGCAGACTGCCTATCAATTTACTTGTGGAAAAGTGGACTTGTCGCTTACTTTCACTTCTCCATTAATTCTTAGTGACCTTGATTTGTTATCGCGGCCTGTGTCTTATATTAATACCAAAGTAATTTCAAATGATGGTGGGGTGCATGATGTACAATTATATGTAGGTGCTTCATCTGATATTGCTGCCAATACATCTATGCAATCTATTAAGGCTAATCAATATATTGCCAATGGGCTTACTATTTTAAAGGCTGGAACCGTTGCGCAGCCGGTATTGCAAAAAAAAGGCGATGACCTCCGAATCGATTGGGGCTATCTATATATTGCCGTTCCCGCTGGCACATCTGTTCAGCAATCCATTAGTGCTGGCGATGATCTTACGAATGCATTTGGCAAACCTACCAAGGATATTGCAGAGGGAAAGCATCTATTGCTTAGCACAAAAGTTAATATGGGAAAGGTTGGAACCAAGGAAAAACAACAACTGTTATTAGTAGGCTATGATGACCAATATGCTGTTCAGTATTTCTCAAAAAATCTGCGTCCTTGGTGGCATCAGCAAGCTGCTGATAATATCGAACAACAATTGTCTAATGCAGCAAAAGATTACCCTGCAACGATAAAAAAATGTGAGCAAACCAATCTGTTGATTCATGGGGATGCAGTAAAGGCAGGGGGAGAAGAGTATGCAAAATTGTGCGAGCTAGCTTATCGCCAAAGTATTGCTGCTCATAAATTAGTAAAGGGCCCCGATGGGGAAATACTTTTTCTGTCTAAAGAAAATTTTAGTAATGGTTCTATCAACACAGTGGATGTTACTTATCCCTCTGCGCCATTATTTCTTGCCTATAACCCTGATTTGTTGAAAGGGATGTTGAATGGTATTTTTTATTATAGCGAAAGTGGCAAATGGGCAAAACCTTTTGCTGCACATGACCTAGGTACTTACCCAATTGCCAATGGGCAAACTTATGGTGAAGATATGCCGGTAGAAGAATGTGGAAATATGATTATCCTTACAGCAGCGATTGCCAAGGCCGAAGGAAATGCGGAATATGCTAAAAAACATTGGGCAACCTTGTCTATTTGGGCAGATTATTTAAGCAAAGAAGGCTTCGATCCTGCTAATCAATTGTGCACGGATGATTTTGCCGGTCACCTTGCTAGAAATACCAATCTTTCTGTTAAAGCGATTGTAGCCTTGGGTGGCTATGCACAATTGGCTGCTCAATTAGGGGAAAAAGGGATTGCAGAAAAATACCAGCTATTAACCAAAGAGATGGTTGCAAAGTGGATTCGAATGGCCGACGATGGAGATCATTTTTCATTGACCTTTAATAATAAGGGGACTTGGAGTCAGAAGTATAACTTGATATGGGATAAAGTCTTGAACATGAATCTTTTTCCAAAAGAAGTGATGGAGAAAGAAGTGAAATATTATCTTACCAAGCAAAATGAATTTGGTTTGCCATTAGATAGCAGGGCTACTTATACCAAATCCGATTGGGTATTGTGGACGGCTACACTAGCAAACAATCAAAAAGATTTTGACGCCATTGTACATCCAATCTATCGCTATGTGAACAAAACTAATTCAAGGGTTCCATTAAGCGATTGGCATCAAACCAACAGTGGGTTGATGGTTGGGTTTCAAGCAAGAAGCGTAGTGGGCGGATTTTTCATAAAAGTATTGGAGCAAAAATTAAAGAATAAATAATTCAGCATTCCTTTTAAAAGGCTATTTGTACTAGTAGATAATTGATTTATAAAGCAAGCTTATGAAATTAAAACAAGGTTTATGGATGGTATTATTTGCAGTAAGTTTTTCTGCAAAGCTCAAAGCACAGGCTGATTTGAAACTTTGGTACAAGGCACCTGCAAAACAATGGGTGGAAGCTTTGCCGTTGGGTAACGGTCATATTGGTGCCATGGTATTTGGTGGAGTTGAAGAAGAACTCATACAGATCAATGAGAGTAGTTTGTATAGTGGCGGACCAGTGAAAAAGAATATCAATCCTGCATCGCAAACGTTTTTACCTTCTATTAGAACCGCCTTACTTGAAGAAGAAAATTACAGCAAAGCCTATGAATTAACTAAAAATATGCAGGGCTTGTATACGGAGTCCTATTTACCGTTAGGGGATTTGATGATTAAACAAAATTTTGGAGGGGCTGCCCCATCTGCCTATTACCGTGATTTGGATATTCAGCAAGCGATTGCTACTACCCGTTTCACCATTAATGGAGTGAAATATCAGCGGGAAATATTTATTAATGCCCCAGATAATATCATGGTGTTGAGATTAACGACTAGTAGGAAGGGTGGTCTAACTTTTGATCTGTCTTCCAAAAGCCAGTTGCACTATGCGTTATCGGTAAGTGCAAGCAATGAACTAGTTGTAAGTGGAAAAGCGCCAGCTCGTGTAGACCCAAGTTATTATAACACTAAGGGCAGGATCCCAGTGGTATATGAAGATGTATCCGGTTGTAATGGGATGCGCTATCAATACAGAATGAAAGCAATTTCAAACGATGGAAAAATCGCTACAGACACTTTTGGTATTCACGTGATGAACGCCAGTGAAGTAATCGTTTATATAGCTGCGGCCACTAGTTTTAATGGCTTTGATAAATGTCCTGATTCGCAAGGTAAAAATGAAAAAGCAATCGCTGAAGCGGCTATTCAAAAAGCGGTTAAAAAAACCTATGCCGACTTGCGAAAATCGCATATTGGCGATTATCAAAAATATTTCAACCGGGTAAGTCTTACTATAAAAGACACTGCTTCGCTGAATCGGGAATCACGTTCTACCTATGAAAGATTGAGCGCCTTTTCTAGAGGGTCGTATGATCCAAATTTTGAAACATTGTATTTTCAATTTGGTCGGTATTTATTGATTTCGGCTTCTAGGCCAGGTGGGCCGCCAGCCAATCTTCAAGGCATTTGGAACAAAGAGATGCGGGCACCCTGGAGTTCCAACTATACCATCAATATCAATACACAGATGAATTATTGGCCGGCAGAAGTAACCAATCTTTCAGAAATGCATCAACCACTGCTGGACTTCATCCATGATTTATCGGTTACGGGTACCCGAACAGCCAAAGAATTTTACAATGCAAAGGGATGGGTGGCGCATCACAATTCCGAAATTTGGGCTACCTCTAATCCTGTGGGAGATGTAGGAAAGGGAGATCCTGTTTGGGCCAACTGGTATATGGGTGGCAACTGGCTATGCCAACATTTATGGGAGCACTATGCTTTTACTGGGGATAAA
>CANIMM010000257.1 GCA_947468255.1 Chitinophagaceae bacterium
AAAAGTATTATTGAATTGGGTGTTCAGGTTGCGATTGTAATTGGAGGAGGTAATATTTACCGCGGCATGAATGAGGCGGAAACGGGTATTGAGCGTGCACAGGGAGACTATATGGGCATGTTGGCCACAGTGATTAACGGAATGGCTTTGCAAAGTGGATTGGAGAAGGCAGGGGTTTATACCCGTTTACAAAGTGCCATTAAAATGGAACAAATTGCAGAGCCCTATATTCGCCGTAGAGCAATCAGGCATTTGGAAAAAGGAAGGGTGGTGATTTTTGGTGCAGGTACCGGCAACCCTTATTTCACTACCGA
The DNA here is from genome assembly GCA_947468255.1 of Chitinophagaceae bacterium. GTDB lineage: Bacteria > Bacteroidota > Bacteroidia > Chitinophagales > Chitinophagaceae > Ferruginibacter. Next base: position 315 of record CANIMM010000257.1, read on the forward strand.
TACAGCTGGCTCTTTAAGGGCCATTGAAATACAAGCGGATGTAATCCTTAAAGGAACCAGGGTAGATGGAATCTATTCGGCCGATCCTGAAAAAGACCCTACTGCAACCAAGTTTTCAAAAATTTCTTTTACAGATTGTATCAATAAAAATTTGAAGGTAATGGATATGACCGCATTTACTTTATGTATGGAAAATGAATTGCCAATTATTGTTTTTGACATGAATGAACCCGGTAATTTATTAAGAGTGATTGTTGGTGAAAAGGTGGGGACCTTGGTTAAGGGATAAAGCGTAATTAGAATGGTGAAGGGTGAATGGTGAAGGGTGAATGGTGAATGGTGAATGGTGAATCGTGAATGGTGAATTTTTAGAGCCCATGTTGGTCTTTTGACCAACATGCGAAGCGTTGAAATAGTATAATTTTAGTAATGAGTAAAACTGCTGTAAACTTTGTATGTTGGACAAAAGACCAACAAATGAAGTAGAATGGTGAATGGTGAATCGTGAATGGTGAATTCTTTTTTGAGGAATTAGTCTTATCGAATTTATACACTTTTCCTATATCATGAGGTTTTAATGGGGAGCCCTCATTTTAGTCGATGATATCGAGTTGAATAGCAGTTCTGGAAAAAGGTAGTAAGTTGATAAGTTGATTGGTTTCACCCTGCCAACTTATCAACCGATGATATTATTCAGCCTTCTTGGCTACTGCCGCTTTCTTGGCTACAACTGCTTTCTTAACTACTACTGTTGCTGCTGCTGCTGTTGCTACTGCTGCTTTCTTAGCTGGTTTTGCAGGTCTTGATTTTCCAAAAGACCCTTTTGCAATTTTACCTTTTTTTGTTTTGATATCTCCGCGTCCCATATTGGTATTTTTAATTGAATGAAGTGGAATAAGATAAAAAAGCAAGACATAGTATACGTCTTGCTTTTTTAATGTAGTAGGCTGATCATTAGATTTTAGAAGACAATTCTTTTCCAGCTTTAAACTTAGCTACTTTTTTAGCTTTAATTTTAATAACTGCTCCTGTTTGTGGATTGCGGCCATTACGGGCTGCTCTCTTAGACACAGAGAAAGTACCAAAGCCAACTAAAGTAACTTTGCCATTGCCTTTTAATGTTTTTGTAACTGCTTGCACAAAAGAATCTAAGGTTGCATTTGCTTGTGTTTTGGTGATGCCTGCATCATCAGAAATTTTTGCGATTAATTCTGCTTTGTTCATAATTGAGTTTTTAAAAGTTTACTTCAACAAATATAGACGGTTTTTAATTGTAACAATTTTTTTTTCTATTTTTTCAATGAAAAAAATCGCTGTAAGCCCCCAGCTTAAAGGTTTTAACTTCAAAAGACTGTTTTAATAAGCCAGCGAAGAATAGGTCTTAAAAAGTTGAAACCCTTTACAGCAAAGCGTTGTAGCTTTTGTTGGCAGTAAATTCAGTGCCTGCGCGGATTTGCTGCTAATATAAGGAGGATTTTGATTGAACAAAAGGGCTTTATTTAATTTTGCACATTTAGTTAACAACCTGCATTACGGACCTAAAAGCGATGAATTGATCACCCCATTTCTCGTGCGACTTTTTTCGTATTCCTGCAGAAAATAACTCTTGGTATCGGTTATAATCGGATTTGCTTTCTGCATGAAATTGTACTGCATAGGTGGGGCCTTCCGAATCATCTGTTTCCAATAATTGCAAAAGATTGGATTGGGTAAAGCAGCCCGTGTTTAGAATTTCAGGAATATGCTCGTCTTTTAACCAAATCAGCCATTGCTGATGTATGGAATTTTGTATTTTAATCGTAACGTTATAAATGATCATTTGAGAAAAATTAAAGTTGCTTACATCATTATACTATTAACAAATCAATAAGTCGTAAAAGGCTAATCAGTGTTTTAGTTCTAAATAAACTGGGCAGTGGTCACTGTGCTTTACATCCGGGTAAATATCTGCATCCACCAATTGATCTTTTAAAGGAGCCGTTACGGTGATGTAATCAATGCGCCAACCTTTGTTGTTTTCGCGCACAGTAGGGAAACGCTGGCTCCACCAACTATAACGGTGTGGCTCTTTATGAAATACGCGGAAACTGTCAATCCATCCGCTTTCTAAAAATCGGGTCATCCAATCTCTTTCCTCTGGTAAAAAACCACTGCTATTTTTGTTTCCTTTAGGATCATGTATGTCAATGGCTTCATGCGCTATATTATAATCTCCACACAAAATTATTTTAGGATGCTTTTTCTTTAATTTGTCTAGCCAGGTCTGTAACTCATCCAACCAGGTGTATTTAAATTGCTGCCTAAGGTCGCCGCTAGTGCCAGAGGGAAAGTAGGCGTTGATTAGCCGGATATCGCCAAAATCGAGTTGTATTACCCTTCCCTCATCATCACTTTCCTTATGACCATTGCCAGTTATTACCTGGTCGGGTTTTATTTTTGAAAATACCGCCACACCGCTGTAACCTTTTTTGTGCGCGCTAAACCAATGGTGATGGAATCCTAAGGCATCCAGTTGTTTTACATCGATATCATCTTTGGTGGCCTTGGTTTCTTGCAGGCAGATAATGTCTGCGGGATTTGTTTTCAACCAGTCAATAAACCCTTTTTTAAATGCTGCACGCAGGCCGTTAACATTGTAGGATATGATTCGCATGATAAAATATTTATTTAAGGATTCAATTTAATTCTTTTCCCTAGCACCTACCGGAAAACTAAAGCCCAGACTTGCAACCATTTCATAAGTGCCAAAAGCATGTTTGGCCCTGCCTTCAAAAACTTTTAAATTGGAGTATCGGGCATAGTCCAACTTGTTGGAATATTCTAGAAATACGTATTTAAAGAATGTGGCTCGGATGGCAGTTTCAATACCTATATTCCATCCCCCCAATTGAAATCCGGGTTGATTTGCCTGACCAAAAAATGCATTTTCAACGTGTGGGATTACGGGGCCAATGCCGGCTTTACCCAAAAAATCTATTTTAATATCTCCCTTTTTGGTTGCATACCATTGCCAACGTTTTACTATATTAAACAGTAGGAAATTGGCGCCGTTATTGAGGTAATAGTGAAATCCATTGGCGGCTGAAAAGTGGACGATACTGTCAACTGGTCTGTTATTGATGGTGCCTTTTATTCTCGCATCCTGATCTGCAAATATGTATTTGGTATGATCAAAATTTATTTCAAATGCGATTCCTTTTTTCTTATTTACGAATAGGCCAAAACGGTAGTTGTATTGTGGAATTGTAATAGGGATTTTAAAAAGGCCTTCATCCCATCCAGGGTGATCGTGCCCTTTAATACTAACAAAATTATACTCATTTCCTAGGCTGGGCTGGCTAATTTTTACATTGCTGTTTGTATACCACTCTTTATTATATCCCCATGAAAAATAGAATTCTCTAGTTCTTTCTTTTTTCTTGTTTTGTGCGAAGGCAATGAAATGAAACAACAGCACAATGAGTAGGATAGGAAGGGCTTTTAGCTGTCTTTTCAATTTTTGATGCGTTTATTTTGCTCCCACAAAAATAAGCTAAAAGAATTCGCTTTCATATTATTATTTATTGGCAAACGGCCCAACCACTCGCCCTTACAAAAGCCAGTATCTTCTGGGGTAAGATTGTATCGCTGGAGCAAACAATGGCAATTTGTAGGATCCATTCAATTATTCCAAAATTGGGCTTAACCATTTTCTGGCTTCTGCCAGCGGCATCGCTTTTCTTTGGGCATAATCTTTCAATTGATCTTCATTTATTTTACCCACCCCAAAATATTTACTGCCGGGATTTGCAAAATACCATCCGCAAACGCTTGAGGCCGGATACATTGCAAGTGATTCGGTTAAATGAATACCGGTTGCGGTTTCGCCACCCAACAGATCAAATAGTTTATATTTTTCAGTATGATCTGGGCAAGCAGGGTAGCCCGGAGCTGGGCGAATGCCTAAGTATTCTTCTTTGATCAATTGCTCATGGGTTAAGTGCTCATCGGTAGCATAACCCCAATAGTCGAGCCTTGTTTTTTGATGTAACAATTCAGCAAAAGCCTCCGCCAGCCTGTCGGCCAAGGCTTGCAAGATGATTTTATTGTAGTCATCTAGTTGATCTTCAAATCTTTTTATATGCGGTTCAATTCCTTCGATCGTTACAGAAAAGGCACCGATATAGTCAGTCTTTTGCGATGAACTTGTATTGATAAAATCGGCCAATGACAAATTCGGCTGTCCAGCAGCTTTCTTTATTTGCTGCCGTAAAAATTCCAGCTGAATAGTTCCTTTTTCTGTTTGTACTGTAACGGTGTCGGGGGCTGTTTTTTCAGCA
>CANIMM010000258.1 GCA_947468255.1 Chitinophagaceae bacterium
GGTTAAACCACAGCATAATTAAATAGTCATACTCGAAAGAAAAACAGTATGTACATTTCACTAAGGCCATGGACAATGGAAGATTCCGCTAGCTTAACCGCCTATTTCAATAATATCAATATTTGGAATAACCTGCGGGATTACATTCCGCATCCTTATACGGCAGAAGAAGCTGAAAATTTCATAGGCGTTCAGTCTGAATTATTTCCCACTCAAAATTTTGCTATTGTAAATGAGGATCAAATTGTAGGAGGAATAGGCATTTCACTACAACAAGATATTTACAAAATGAATGTAGAGCTGGGATACTGGGTGGCAGAAACATTTTGGGGTACAGGAATAGGCACCATCGCGGTAGGCCTATTGACGCAATATGTCTTTGAAAATTTTGCCATCAATCGGATTATAGCTGAAGTGTTTGAACACAACAAAGCCAGCATGCGGGTGTTGGAAAAAAATGGTTTTCATCTGGAAACCGTCCGACGAAAAGGAATAATAAAAAACGATCTGCTAATCGATGACTACGTTTGGGTTAAACAAAAAATATACTGACCCAAATTTCACTTTCTTAAAAATAAATAAAAACACAGGGCCCGTCAATTAAATGAATCGTGCCGCCCAATCTACTCAAACGCAAAAATTTAAACCGATGATTAAAAAAAACATTGCCACCAACGAATTCGGATTTGTATTTAATCCTGCCACTGGTGATTCTTTTAGCAGCAATCCAATTGCCGCAGAAATCATCGGATTAATGAAAGTCAATAATTCACTCAATGAAATAAAAAAAACATTGCTGGAAAAATACGATGCAGACAAAATGACTATTGAAAAAGATGTAGACGATTTTCTGCAAATTTTAAAGGAAAATAATTTACTAAATAATTAACCCGATAAAACTTTCATTATGACTGACAACACTCAACCAATCGTAATAGCAGTTACCGGGCTCAACGCTATAGATAGCCCAGGACCAGGCGTGGCTGTAATCAGAGCAATCCGGGATGGACTCAATAGACCCGTGAGGATAATTGGACTTGCCTATGAAAACCTGGAACCCGGAATTTACATGGACGGAATTTGCGACAAAACCTATCAAATCTCTTACCCGGCTGCGGGTTCGGAAGTATTGTACAATGCAATCAAATACATTCATGACATTGAAAAAATAGATGTGCTCATTCCGAATTTTGATGCAGAGCTGTATAATTTCATCACCATAGCAGCTCGGTTAAAGGCATTGGGCATACATTCATTTTTACCAAGTTTCGATATGTTTGATGCCAGAGACAAATTAAACCTCTATGCCTTTGGTCAAAAACATAATCTACTGGTACCAAAAGACAAGGTGATTTATAACTCCAACGAACTTGCTCAAGTGGGGGACGATTTTGGATACCCCCTTGTTGTAAAAGGAAAGTATTATGATGCAATCGTAGCCCATACCTTGGAACAGGCACAAAAAGCTTTTTATAAAATCAGTGCCAAATGGGGGCTTCCAATAATTGTGCAGCAGTTTATAAATGGTACAGAAGTTAACATTGCCGCCTTGGGTGATGGAGAAGGAAACGCAACTAGTATCATTCCAATGCGAAAAATGTACATCACTGACAAAGGAAAAGCATGGGCAGGCATTACTTTGGAGGATGACGCACTGATTGAGTTAGCCCAAAAATTTGTGGAAGCTACCCAATGGCGCGGTGGATTTGAAATAGAAATTATGAAGACGGCGAAAGATGAACTGTACATCATGGAAATCAATCCTAGATTTCCAGCTTGGATCTATTTATCAGCTGGAGCCGGACAAAACCAGCCAGCTGCCCTTGTGAAGATGGCGCTGGGAGAAAAGGTACTCCCTTTTACAACCTATGATGTGGGAAAATTATTTATCCGCTATAGCTGGGACTTGATTGTGGACATTTCCAAATTTCAACAGTTCACCGCCTTCGGGAGTTTATAAATCATACCTGAACAATACTTTCAATATAAAACTAACCATATGACAAAATTAAAATATGAACGGCCCCTAATCAAAAAAATGAATGCGGGCATGATGAATAAAGCCGGTGCACAAACTGAAAATACCCCAGTAACCCACATTGATGGTGTATCTGTAAAATCAATCATCCAACAATATGGTAGTCCGGTTTTTGTACTGAGCGAACAAAAAATTCGCCAGAATTACAAATCTGCCGTAAGAGCATTTAACACCCGCTACCCAAAAGTTCAATTTGCCTGGAGTTATAAAACACATTACAACAATGCTGTTTGCAACATCTTCCACCAGGAAGGAAGTTGGGCTGAAGTAGTAAGTGGTTTTGAATATAAAAAAGCTTTGGGTAATGGAGTGCCCGGCACCCATATTATTTTCAATGGCCCCGATAAACATGTAGAAGAAATCACCATGGCCATTCAAAATGATTCCTTAATACACATCGACCATTTTGAAGAATTGTATTTGCTAATTGATCTATGTGCACAACTCGATAAAAAAGCGCGTGTAGCCATTCGGGTGAATATGGATACCGGCATCTATCCCATGTGGGATCGGTTTGGATTCAATTATGAAAATGGACAGGCATGGCAAGCAATCAATAAAATCATTGAGTCAGGCAAATTGAATTTGGTGGGGCTGCATTCTCATATCGGCACCTATATGCTGAGTACGGCAGCCTATGGAGTGGCGGCCTCCAAGCTCTGCGACCTGGCAGTGAATTGTAAAAGCCAGCTAAACACCCCCATACAATACTTGGATCTGGGAGGTGGCTTCCCAAGCGCCAACACATTGAAGGGAGCAATTGGCTTGGTACCCACCCCTTCGGTGGATGAGTTTGCTGAAGTGATCACCACCACCATTTTAAATTATGGTTTCAAAACAGAAGAATTACCCTTGCTGATTTTGGAGAGCGGGCGTTTGATGATTGATGATGCAGGATATTTATTGGGATCCGTGCTGGCCAATAAAAAACTAAGTGATGGACGAAAAGCAACCATTATGGATTTTGGGGTAAATATCCTATTTACCTCCTTTTGGTTCGATCATAAAATCAGTCCTGCCCAAGAAGCAAGTCAGTTCAGCGAGGAAACAGTGCTATATGGACCCTTATGCATGAACATTGATATTGTAAGGGAAACGGTAAGTCTACCCCTGCTGAACCGGGGCGACCATGTGGTAGTGCACAAAGTAGGTGCCTACAACATGACACAATGGATGCAGTTCATAGCCATGCGGCCGAACATTGTTTTAATAGACACCAACAATCAAACGCATGTAATCAGAAAAGCGGAAACACTTGACTACCTAGAACAATTGGAAGTAATTCCAGCTCACCTTCAAAAATAATCATTATTAAAAAGCAATTCCATACTACCATTCCACTAGCAAAAGCATTGCTGAACAGTTATTCTATGTTATTTTTTTCAAATAATATCCTGTTCGCTATGCTTTTGTTGATAGTGTCTTTTTTTAATCCCTATGCCGGACTCACAGGATTGATTGCCGTGCTGCTTGCCATCATGGTTGCTCATTTTACGGGGCTCAACAAAACGTCTATTCAAAATGGAATATACAGCTACAATGCCCTAATAATTGGCATTGGCATGGGGGCCACCTACAATTTCAGTTTTGCTTTCTGGCTAGTGCTTATCTTAGTAGTTATACTTTCTGTAGTTCTTTCCCAAATTTTTCAAATCCGCTTTGGTAAATATGGTCTCCCTTTTTTAACCCTCCCCTTTGTACTTTGCTTTTGGATGATATTGTTGGTGGGCAAGGATTTTGCAGCCATCGATTTTACACTGCGAAATACCTACTGGCTAAATGATGCATATACCATTGGCGACCACACACTGGTAAGGTTTATCCTATTTATGGAAAAACTATCTATGCCACCGCTGTTATCCACTTTTTTCAGGGCATTGAGTTCATTGTATTTTCAAAATAATATGTTAGCAGGATTGATTATTGCGATTGGAATATTAATTCATAGCCGAATCATTTTCTCGTTGATCATCATTGGGTTTTTATCTGCCTATGGTTTTAATACCATTGTAATGGCGCATCCTGAAGGAATGAATTATTACCTGCTCGGTGGAAATTTCATTCTAGTCAGTGTTGCCATTGGTGGATTTTTTGTAATCCCCTCCTTTCATTCTTATTTATGGGCAATTATTAGCGTGCCCGTTACTTTTATCATTGCCATGGCATTGGGGACTGTATTAGATCAATGGAAATTACCAGTTTTTTCAATGCCCTTTTGTATTACCGTCCTTGCTTTACTGTATTTTTTTACAGTAAAATCACAAAAAGGAAGAGTTGTATTAACTCCCCTGCAGCTCTTCTCCCCTGAAAAGAATTTGTATAATTATCTAAACAATAAAGAAAGGTTTTTGAACGTCAATAATATTCGTTTGCAATTACCTTTCATTGGGGAGTGGATGGTATCGCAGGGATATGATGGAAACATTACACACAAGGGAGAATGGGGTAAAGCACTGGATTTTATAATTGTGGACGACGCATTAAAAACATATGACAAATATGCGGCTACTCCCCAACATTTTTACTGCTACGGAAAACCTGTCTTAGCACCAGCAGACGGATTTGTTGAGCATATAGAAGATTTTGTAGA
>CANIMM010000259.1 GCA_947468255.1 Chitinophagaceae bacterium
AATTGATGGCTGGGATTCGATGCTTTCCATTTTACAGATGCCCTATGGTGTACCAGTAGCCACTGTAGCTATCAATTGCGCTAAAAATGCGGGGATATTGGCTGCACAAATCCTAGCACTTCATGACACTTCCATTGCTGGAAAATTGGAAGCCTATAAGGAATACCAAGATGATATCGTAATGGAAAGCGTTAAAAATGTAAAACGCTTAGGTTACACCAACGAATTTGATAAATAAATATTTTATTGCTAGTAAAAAGGATTTACACTTCGGTCAAAACAACCATTTGCTGCTCCAGCCCAGGTGAATTTTCATACAATACCTGCAGCAATTGCTTTCCAAATTTTGCATAATAAAGGAGTAGATTATCCATCCTTTCCTGAAGATTATTGTTGGGGAATAATTGTGTTTTTATTTTATGCAATTGCCGTTGCTGTGCTTCAAATTTTTTCTTTTCCGCTCGCAACATTTTCTTTTCCAGCTCAGCCATTTTCTTAGCTGCTTGCAATTGTAAAGAGGCTACATGCCCCGTAAGGGTGATATCAATTGCTCCAACAATGGACTGTAGCTTTTCATAAAATACAGTCAGCTGCAATTGCTCCTGGGCAAGATCAAGTTGCAATAAACTGCCCCTTTTTACGAATTGATTGATCAACTCCAACTCAGAATTAAAGAGATCTGCTTGATTGATTTGCAGTTGAGCAATTAATTGCTGGATTTCCTTTGGAATCAATAAAAATGAGTTCCTTACTACCAACATTGGATAGGGAACGGCTACTTTTTCAAATACTTTCTTTAGTTGCAACCAATAGGCTATCTCTCCCCCACCACCGATAAAAGCAATATTTGGCAATATCCATTCTTGCAAAACAGGCCGCAGGATTACATTTGGACTAAATCGATCTGGAAAGCTATTTAGTTCAGCCAGTATTTGTTCCTTAGTAAATTTCAATTCGGTATTCAGCACCGACCATACCCCATTTGTAAGTTCTATTCTTTCCCGCTGACCATTGAGCAAATAAAATAAATTCAATTCCCTTCCACTTGCCTGAATTTTATATTCCGCTGGAAACTGAGCAACAGTTTGCTGCACTGAATCCTGAGAAAAACAGTCGATTAATTCCCTTTCCATCACCGGAACAAAAGCCGCTTTCACCAAGGCGTTATCCGGTAATAATACAACCACGCCAAATGATTCAAAAAGACGGTTGACCAGTTGAAAAGTAGCCTGCTCAATGGTTGCACCTTCTAGATAACATTCCTTCATTAGTCTGATAATCTCGGCTCCGTAAGGATATACCGACAATTCTCCAGCTAAATTATCCAACAATTTTACCAAGGCCTGATCTACTTTCATTCTTCCCACAGCTCCTGTTTGGGAGGTTACCCATTCTATCTTTTCGCCATGGTGAAATATATGTCCCAGTTCTTCCAGATCTGCATCTTCGCTCCCCATGTAATAAACAGGTACAAAATTATTTTCGGGAAACTCCGCTTTTAATTGTTCAGCAAGCTTTGCAACATGCAGAATCTTATAGATAAAATAAAGAGGGCCGGTGAAAATATTGGGTTGGTGGGCGGTAGTAATGGTAAAGGTATTTTCTAGTTCTAATAACTCGATATTATCAGCCACTAACTTGCTAACTTGAACAGATTCGTATTTTTTTTGCAAAATCGTCACCAGTAATTTCCGATTGGTAGGAAATTGTTTTCGCTCTGCGATAGCCGATTTTATCCCCGCAATAGAAACTGGGTGATTGTAAAAAGGTTGAATAGAAGGTGACTGTTGAACGTAATCCAATGCCGTTCTAGAAAAATAGCCCGTTTGCGCGTAAGTTAAATAAGATGAGATACAGTTCATTCGCTTTGCTCAGTTAATAAATATTATGATTGAATGGATCACAAAAAAAATATGGTCGACGCATTTTACACAAAAAATTATCCATTATCCTTTATCCAGTTTTCAATTAAACAACCGTTCCTTCTAAATCATAATCAAATGCCTTGTTTATTTTTACATTTACAAATTCTCCGATTGCCAGCTTCTTAGTGCTTTGAATAATCACTTCGTTATCAACTTCCACACTATCAAATTCTGTACGGCCCAAATAGCGACCGGCTTCCTTTTTATCAACCATCACCTTAAAAGTCTTACCGAGTTTTTCCTGGTTCTTTTCTAAGCTAATTTCCTGCTGCACTTCCATGATTTCCTGTGCCCTTTCTTCCTTTTCATCTGCAGGTATATTGTCTACTAGGTCGTGAGCAGAAGTGCCTTCCTCATGGCTGTAAGTAAAGATGCCTACTCTGTCGAAACGCATTTTCTGAATAAAGGTTTTTAATTCCTCTACGTCATCACTAGTTTCGCCTGGAAAGCCAGCAATTAAAGTGGTCCGCAAACATATATTCGGAATCCGGTTGCGAATATTTCCCACCAAGTCTTCCATCTCTTCACGGGTTATCTGGCGCTTCATCTGCTGCAGCATATTATTAGCTGCATGCTGCAAAGGCATGTCCAGATAATTGCAAATATTGTCCCTTTCTTTGATTGCGTCAATTATTTCAAGTGGAAATTTAGAAGGATAAGCATAATGTAAGCGAATCCATTCAAGTCCCTTTACATCTGCCAATGCATGCAACAGTTTAGGTAACTCTCTTTTTTTATAAATGTCCAGTCCATAGTAAGTCAATTCCTGGGCAATCAGCATTACTTCTTTTACCCCCCTATCAACCAACCGCTTTGCTTCATCCACCAAGGATTCAATTGTTCGGCTTACATGTTGTCCACGCATCAATGGTATTGCGCAAAATGAACAAGTGCGATTACAACCTTCACTTATTTTCATGTACGCATAATGTTGAGGAGTACTTAACAAACGCTCCCCTATCAAATCGGCCTTGTAATCTGCTTCAAATTGTTTGAGGATGAGTGGGAGCTCCATGGTTCCGAAGTAAGCATCCACTTCGGGTATCTCAGCTTCCAAATTATTTTTATACCGCTCACTCAGGCAACCGGTAACATATACCTTATCTATTTTACCCCTGCGCTTCAATTCCACTTGCTGCAAAATGGTATTTACACTTTCCTCCTTGGCTTTTTCAATAAAACCACAAGTATTGATAATTACTATATTATGATCCTTTTTACCACTTTCATGAACTACCTCAATCTCATTGGCTATTAACTGACCACTTAGCACTTCACTATCTACCATGTTTTTACTGCAACCCAGGGTTATAATGTTTACTTTATCCTTATGTATTGTCTTTGTCTTCATAATTTATTGATGGCAAAGGTAATAAGTTTGCCCTAGACAGGCTATTCTTATGAAACGACTTCTTTCAAATCTTCAGAATAGTCATTTTTTCCTGCCAAGCAACCCTCATTTACAGGCTTTTACAATCTCAATCTAAGCCAATCTGCTGCAATATATTTTTACTCCATGGCGTTAATATTACAATATCGATGTGCCCAGCAATGGCGCCGATTTTTATCCAATTAATCCTTTCGAATAAACCTTGTAGTATGCATTGGTATGAAGAAGAGATAAAACGTTTAGAATCCCTAACAGCTGGTTCAAAGCAGGAGTCACGACTAGTATTTTATGGCAGTTCCTCTATCAAGCTTTGGAACACACTTGAGGAGGACTTTAAAGGCTATGCTCCTTTGAATAGCGGCTTTGGAGGATCCACGCTGGCAGCCTGCAGCTGGTTCTTTGAGCGAGTATTTGCCAACCTTCGGCCATCCGGCATTATTATTTATGCCGGTGACAATGATTTAGGGGATGGGAGAAATCCAGAAGAAGTGCTGCTTTTTTTCAATGCATTTTTGCAATTCGTCCGAAATCGATTTGGCGATATCCACGTGGGTTTTATCTCTATCAAACCCAGTATCAAACGCTGGGGTATTGTAGATAAAATAAGGGAGACCAACCAGCTAATTGAATCGTTTATCAAAAAATCGAGTGGCAATGTTAGTTTTATCAATATTTATGATCAGATGACGGATGAAAAAGGCTACCCAAAAGGCGAATTACTGGAATTGGACGGATTGCATATCAATAAAAAAGGCTATCAACTATGGAAAGAAATCATTTTAAAGGATGTTGCAAAAGAAAAGCTGGGAAATCATAAAAAATAAGCCAAAGGATTATTATTTTGTTGGATAGGCTTGTAGCCAAATTTCAATAAAATAAAGAAATGAAAAGGGAATATGTAAAATGGTTTAGCCCCTGTTTACAGCGAGAAATGGAGTTGCTAGTTTTTGGACACGCCGGATCCCCGGTATTGTTTTTCCCTACCAGGATGGGCAGGTTTTACGACTATGAAAATTGGGGACTGATTAAGGCCCTAGAAGAAAAAATTGTATCCGGTAAAAATCAATTGTATTGTATAGATAGCATTGATGCAGATAGTTTTTATTGCAAAGGCATCCCTCCTATTGAACGAATCTATCGCTATACCTTATACGAAAAATACATACTAGAGGAGGTAATTCCATTTGTCAAACAAAAAAATAATAATGAGCTCATTTCTGCCGGTTGCAGTTTGGGCGCCTACCATGCAATAAATATCGCCTTCAGGCATCCGCATCTTTTCAAAAAGACAATTGGCATCAGTGGACGGT
>CANIMM010000260.1 GCA_947468255.1 Chitinophagaceae bacterium
AAGTTTATTTTTGCCCTTATCCTGTTGAATCTTGTCTCCCTTAGCAAATCCAAGCAGGGAGGCAGACAATAGCAGTAAAAGATACTTAATGGGTGTATTCATATTACTCATTACAGGTAAGATAATCTTTCCAATCCTTTTCATTCTTTATAAAATTAAACTAATTGAAAATAGCCATTTCGCAAGCGAAACGGCCATTTTCAATTAGTTTATGGAAGACAAGCAACTAAAAAAGGGTAACTTCTTTAAGAAATTCTAAATACCTATTATGACTTATTAAAGTACAATATCCCTTTTACACTGCCTTCCGAAGTTTTAGTAACAAAATCATAGGTTAATTGATTTCCACTCTCACTTAAAGTCCAGGTTTCGGTTGATGTGACATTTTGTTCACCTGAACCGTTTGTAAAAGTAGTAGTTGATTCTATCAATAGGGAACCACCCTTTTCCGACCATTGCGCTTTAGCTTTTCTAGGCATTTCATAAATTACAATTTTACTCTCTTTACTATCCAAGGTCAGGTTTTCATTGAAAGCATAGGTTTCTCCATTCGAACTCTCGTAAGTCCGCATAGTTAGCAAGCTGTCATTCTTAACAGTAAAGCTGATTTCAGAAAGCAAAAGCGAACTGCTAGAAGTAGCAGATTTTACCTTGTCAATTTTCCAATTACCAGTATAACCAGTTTTGCCATCCCCTGCAAATACAGAAACAGCAATAATCATTGAAGCCAATAGACTTAAAAACATTTTAATTTTCATAGTTTCTAGTTTAGTTAAGATTTTTATTTAGTGTACCGTCTACAAATCAACGCTAATATAATGTAATTCCCAAAAAAGAATTATGGAAGCGATACAAAGAAAAAGACCATTTTTAATGAATTGGCCAATGAAATAATGAAAGCTTCAATGGCATAAAAATTGAAAACGTTTCGTATCAGAAAAGCGACATCCAGTACATTATAATTAAGCCAATAACTGCCAGCACAATTCCTGCAACTCTTTTCCGTTTTATGAAGAGTAACAGCGTTAGTCCGGTCAATGATATCAGCACCATTAGAATGGCTGCAATATCTATTAACAATAGCCATGTTTTACCTGCATCTCTGCCTTTATGCAAGTCATTTACAAAACCCATGAATCCCTGGCTGGTAATCATTAATTGAAAGGAGCCATTAACCCGATTAATGAACGCATCGGCTTCGTAGCCGGGCGATTTAAATGAAATACTGATTTCTGATTCGTCAATTCTAAAATCACTTACCGCAGCCTTCACCTTGTATTGGTTTCTAAAAAATTCCACGACAGAAAGTTTGTCTATTTTTGAACTGTCTTTTGAACTCACCCAAGCTGCATTTACATTCCCCTTCAGTTCTGTGGTAGTCGACTTTGATTGAAAATAATCAGCATGATTGAGTGTTAATCCGGTAGCAGAAAAAAACAGTACAATTACAAAACTTATCATGGATAAATAAATATGCAGCCACCTCGAAATTTGAGCGAATGTTTTCTTATCCATGGTTAATCTTTCTTTTTATATTCTAAAGAAGCCCCTGCCACTTCTACATTTGCTCCCAAGTCAATTTTAAAAGGCAGTTCACCAATTTTTATTTCCTGACTCATTAATTGATACGTTCCATGCTCTCTAGCCACTTCAATATGGATGGTGTACATGCCATTTTTTACATCCTCACCCTTGTCATCCTTACCATCCCACTTAATGGTATATTTTCCTGCAGATCGGGTAGCACTGGCGATGGATGCCATATTCCCTGTTTCAGGAGAAAATTTATTATTATTTGCTTTAGACCAAGCCCTAAGTTCATGAAGCCAACGAGGCTTGTTGTACCAAATAGATACGGTGCGAATAGAATTTTTATTATTGTCTTCTACCCAAATGGCTACAAAAGGCCTTCTTGCACCTCCTTGAATTTGACTTAATTCCAAATTGATTAACAATTCAAAGTCTGGAATTCGATGCCCCATTGTAATGGTGTTGGGAGACCCCGTTTTCTTTTTCACGGAAGCTATTTCAAAATTTCTCCATCCGTTACTTTCAATGCGCTCCCCATCTTTTGTAATGATTAAATATTCAGCACCCTCTATTTGTTGGGCTAATTGAATACTGGCTGCCGCTGATAAAACATTAAAAGCAGTTGCCAAAGCTCCTGCATCTGTTGCATGATTGGCGATTACAGTAGCAGAAATGATTTGATTAACCGGCATGCCTGTTCTTGGATCAACGATATGGGAATACCATTGGCCATTAATCAATTCGCCTCTTCTATAATTTCCGCTGGTGGCAATAGATTTATTATTTATTTTGATGTTATCTAATAATTCATCATTGACAGCCGCTGCTTTTGGATCTACAATTCCGATTGGCTCATTTGTATCGCCGGCCACCACAATATCTCCACCAATATTGATTACAACTGATTTGATCTCTTTATTTTTTAGTACTTCATCTACTGCATGTTGAATGATGTAACTCTTTACAAAACTGTTGAGCATTAGCGGCGCATCACTCAGGTGGACAGCGGTTTTGGCTGATTGATCAAGCAGCCAATGCCTTTGATGTACTTTTGAAACCGCTGCTTGCAGTTCAATGCTACTGGGAAGCGTTTGTTGTAAGGCAGCCGATTTCCACAATCGGGTAATGATTTCGGCAGAAGGATCCAAAGCGCCGTTGGTTTTAATCCTCCATTCATCCATCAATTGTAACACCTCAAAGAGTTCGGTGGAAATTTTTACAGGAATGTCTTTTGTTTTCATCCAGTTGCTAAATTCACTGCTAGCATCGTAGGCGCTCAGTATTTTTGAGAGTCTTTTAATTTCATCCAAAGCAGTTTTTTCAGCAGCGGCTCCCTGCTGGCGATAGGCAGCTGTAACTTTCATTTCAAATGAAGTGCCTAATATATTTTCATATTGTGAAATGAAAGTTTTTGGTGCTCCCGAAGGATCCTTTTTAGACAATGAATTTCCTACTGAACTAATAAGAAAAAGAAGTATTGCAAAAATAGTTTTCAACAAAAGAGTCGGCGCTTTTTGATACATAGCTATTGTTTTATTTTGAAATGTAATTTTTATTAATGAGTTGCTATGCAATTTACTTTTTTTCTTCATTCTACTTTGTTAACATTTTTTCTGCTATAGTCCTTCTGCCATCGTCCGCATTTGAATTTCAATAATTCTTGATCCAGCAGATTGTGTGCAAGCCAGTAAAATAGCAGCAGCTACATCAGTAGCATCCAGCATTTCAGATTTCGCAACACCCTCTTGGGTGCGGCCTTTACCGATGGCAAATTCGGTTTTTACACCCCCCGGACAAATAACACCCACTTTAATTCCCTTGGGCCTAAGTTCTTTATCAAGCGATCGGGCAAAACCCATCTGTGCAAATTTGGTGGCACAGTAAACTGCTTGGCCAGGATAGCCATTAATTCCTGCCATTGAGGATACGAGCAAAATGGTTCCGGTACCCTGTAGAATTAGATGGGGTACCACGAAGCGAGTAAACAAAAAAGTGGAGCGCATATTGGTCCCCATCATTTCATCATATTCAGCAACAGAAGTGTCCACAAGATCTTTATAATTTCCCATCCCCGTATTATTGAGAAGGATATCTATTCGTCCAAATTCTTTCATAGCAGCATCGACCGTTTGGAAAGCCGTTTCTTCCTCATTGGCATCTCCCACTACATAGATGGCCTTAGTTCCCTGTTCTTTGAATTCGTTTACCAAATGCTTAAGGCGATCCTCCCTGCGGGCTGTAATCACTAGCTGTGCACCTTCGCTAGCCAATATTCTTGCTGCAGCTTCTCCAATGCCCGAACTAGCGCCTGTTACGATGGCAACTTTGCCGATTAATTTTCCTGCCATAATAAATTGAAATTTAAGCTTTGCAATATTTTCCCGAAGGTAATATTTAATGTTATCAATTGCTATTCATCAGAATCGTTTTACTACTTGATTAAAACAAAATACCAGCAATTGTATAGCGGTAGCATACAGTAGAATAAAAAATAGATGACAATAATTAAAATCCTTACTTTTAATAAATTAAAGCGACCTTTTACTGTGGCCATTTTTGACATTCTAGTTTGCAATTGAAATTCAAAAACATCCAACGATTGATCACCCACATTTTTATACATATGAAATTCCATAAATCACAGTTGCTCACTTTGCTATTTGTTTTGCAATTTTCATTTTCATTTGCAGTAGATGGTACGCAAATTTTTTCGATTGCCAATACCCTTCAAAGTAATATGGTCATTCAGCAAGGCAAACCACTGAATGTATGGGGAACTGCTAAATCGGGATCGCAGGTAATTGTTAGGGTAGATTGGCTATCAAAAATATTTCAAACAAAATCGGATAAGGATGGAAAATGGAGCATTGATATACCTGTACCCAATGCAATACCCGGAGAATTTAATAAAAAAAAGATTTGGATTTCACAGGGCAAACAGATAAAAGAACTCAGCAATATTTTAATTGGCGATGTTTGGCTTTGCAGTGGGCAATCCAATATGGCCATGGAAATAAAGCCATGGCTACCTTGGCTTTTAGGCGCCAATAGTTACAGAATTGAAATAGAGAATG
>CANIMM010000261.1 GCA_947468255.1 Chitinophagaceae bacterium
AAAGTTTGATACATTATTTTTAACTCAGGGTGATTTGACAGCGCCAGCAGATGCCTTTCCAAAGTGGATCGGTCATCTCTGATGGCAGGTCCGGTTTGAACATCGCCCGGAAGACGCGTTTTCAGTCGCAAAGCCGTTTCTTCAATTATCGGCTGAAGCATTTTGAAATCGACGCACTCATTATTGCAATACGCAGCAGTAAGTGTATATAAATGATTGGTGAAATTATTAACTATTACAGCTGCGAGATGTAAGCTAAAACGCTGTTCATCTTCCACTATACTTACTAATGATGATAAAGAAAATGCGAATTTTTCAATTACTGAAAGAACGGATTGGTCATTTGCGTCAATCAATAATGGAATCAAGGGCTGCCCTCCTATTTGCTCTTTTCTTAAACTCTGCAACGGATAGATCACTCCAAACTGATTGGAAATAGTACGTAGCACCTGCTTGGAAACTGAACCTGCTGTATGTACGATCAATTTATCCCCTAAAAAAATGGAACCCTGGATTTGCTGTAACGCATGATCGGTTATTGCTAATACATAAATATCGGCAGTATGATCCAATGCACTCAGATCATCTGAAAATGAGCATCCCAATTCTACTGCCAACGATTGTGCGCTAGCAATTGTTCTGCTAACTACTTGTATTATTTCATGGCCGGAAGCTACCATTAACCTTCCAAAAACAGTGGCTACATTACCTGCTCCAACAATTACTACTCTCATTATGTATCTTTGTTTCAATGAAATTAAAGCAAAAATTAGCAATTGGATACATCCGTTTAAAATTTAGGTTATTTACGATTATTTCAAAACGAATGGCTGCAGAAAAAGCATTTGAATTGTTTTGCACCCCATTTATGCAAACAGAATCAAAGACACCCGCCATTTTTGGGCAGGCAGAATCGCTTCAATTTGAACTAAATGGATTGAAAGTAAATGGCTTTCGATGGAACTTTGGCCAGCCTCATACAATTTTAATTTTGCATGGATTTGGTTCTTCGGCTCATAAATTCCATGCCTACATAGCTCCCCTAATGGCAAAAGGATACCAAGTGATTGCATTTGATGCCCCTGCCCATGGCAGTAGTGAAGGAGTTACAATAAATGCCGTACAATACAGTGAAATGATAGAAAAAGTCGTTCAGCTATATGGTCCTATAAAAGGCTACCTAGCCCACTCTTTTGCCGGAATAGCCCTAAGCTTGGCCATTGAAAAAACAATGCATAACCTCGATACCCATATTGTATTAATAGCCCCAGCTACTGAAACCGCTACTGCAGTTGATGCTGCATTTACCATGCTAAACATACAAAACACTGCAGTAAGAAGGGAATTCGATAACATCATTTTTGAAAAAAGTGGCCATCCAACCGAATGGTTCTCCATAAAAAGAGCGATGCGACAAATTTCGGCATCCGTTCTATGGATCCATGATGAAAACGATGATATTACACCATTGGCAGACGCTTTGCAAGTAAAAGAGGAGCATTTTCCCAACATTCGATTCATTATAACGAAAGGCCTTGGGCATAAAAAAATTTATAGAGATACTACTGTTAAAAAAGAGATTATCGATTTTTTGTAAAACACCCCCTAAATAGCCTCTTTGAGAAGAATTATTTTAAATTTTCAATTTTAAAGTAATATTGCAATTCAAATTGCGCACAACAACATTTATAGATATTTTATAATATATGGTGTAGAAATGTATATTTTTGCAATCCCCGGCTGCTGAAAATTTGAATACTAATTTAATCTGTAAATACCCCCTTTAAGGGAAAAGCATAAAATTGACTGTTGATTATGGCGAAGAATTTATTAATTGTAGAGTCCCCTGCGAAAGCTAAAACCATCGAAGGTATTTTAGGAAAAGACTTCGAGGTGAAAAGTTGTTTTGGACATATTCGTGACCTGGAGAAAAATGACATGGGCATCGACATCAACAATCACTTTAAACCCAAATACATCGTACCTGCAGATAAAGAAAGGGTGGTAAAAGAGTTGAAAAGTATTGCTAAAAAAAGTGATGAAGTATGGCTTGCATCGGATGAGGACCGCGAAGGTGAAAGCATTTCCTGGCATTTGGCGGAAGTGCTAGGATTAGATCCAGCAACTACCAAAAGAATTGTTTTTCACGAAATCACCAAACCTGCCATAGAAAAAGCCGTCAAAAATCCACGAATCATCAATATGAACCTGGTTAATGCGCAGCAAGCTAGGCGCGTTGTGGATAGGCTGGTTGGATTTGAATTAAGCCCCGTACTTTGGAGGAAAATAGGCATGAGCGGTGGATTGAGTGCAGGCCGGGTTCAAAGTGTTGCCGTTAAATTAATAGCAGAAAAAGAAAGGGAAATCAATCATTTTGCAGCTACCAGCAGCTATAAAATTGAAGCGGCCTTGTCTGCAACGGATAATAGCAACCGGACAGTAAATTTCAAAGCCGATGGAGGAAAGTATGATGTAAGTGAGGATGCAGAAAAATTTCTTACAAGCTGTATTGGAGCATCTTATACCGTAAAAGACATACAGGTAAAACCAGGAAAACGAACTCCCGCAGCGCCTTTTACCACTTCTACCCTGCAACAGGAAGCTAGTAGGAAATTAGGCTACGGCGTAACTAAAACCATGCTGCTAGCTCAAAAATTATATGAAAGCGGAAAGATCACCTATATGCGAACCGACAGTGTGAGCCTAGGTGAAACAGCCATGGATGGCATTGTTGCTGAAATAAAAAGTAGCTACGGTGACAAATATTTGCAGATACGCAAATACAAAAACAAAAATGAAAGTGCACAGGAAGCGCATGAAGCCATCAGGCCTACCTATATGGAAAACCATACGGTCAATGATCCTGATCTGAATCGATTATACGAACTCATTTGGAAGCGGACCATTGCCTCGCAAATGAGCGATGCCGAACTGGAAAAAACTATCGCCAAAATCAATATCAGCACCAATCAACAGGAACTAACGGCAACGGGTGAAGTAATGAAATTTGATGGCTTCCTAAAAGTGTATTTAGAAAGTAGTGACGAGGAGGAAGAAGAAAACGAAAAAGAGGGTGAAAGCAGATTGCCCAATTTAACACTTGGACAGGTTCTTTTATTTAATCAAATGACCGCCACAGAACGTTTTACCAAACATGCTGCAAGGTATACAGAAGCTTCTTTGGTTAAAAAAATGGAAGAGTTGGGTATCGGCAGACCGAGTACCTATGCTCCCACTATTTCTACCATTATAAAAAGAACCTATGTAGAGAAAAAAGATAAAGACGGAGTGAAAAGGAATTTCAGAATACTGAGACTGAAAAATGATGCCATCGAAAAAATAATTGAGCAGGAAAATACAGGAGCCGAAAAATCAAAATTGTTCCCTACCGATCTTGGATTGGTAGTTACCGATTTTTTAAACCAGCATTTTACCAAAGTGATGGATTATTCTTTTACTGCAAACATTGAGAAAGAATTTGATGAGATAGCTGAGGGGAAAATGCAATGGAGCAAGATGGTGGAAGACTTTTACAACCCCTTTCATACGGGGGTTACGCATACCCTAGAAACAGCTGAAAGAGCGGTTGGAGAGCGTATTTTAGGTGTAGATGAAACAGGAAAACCAATAATGGCAAGAATGGGACGATATGGCCCAATGGTTCAAATAGGCGCTCAAAATGATGAAGAAAAACCAAGGTTTGCTAAGTTAAAGGCAAATCAAAGTATTGAAACAATCACGATGGAGGAGGCATTGGAATTGTTTAAGCTTCCTCTTATGCTGGGTGAACACGATAACTTAGAAATAAGTGTAAACATCGGCCGCTTTGGCCCCTATGTAAAATGGGGAGAACAGTTTATTTCAATTCCAAAAGGGGAAGACCTTGCTTCGGTTGACCTACTAAGAGCTGTTGAAATTATTCATGCAAAACAAGTAGAGGATGCTCCGATAGGATTTTTTAATGAAAAACCCATCACCAAGGGAAAGGGCCGATTTGGACCATTCATTAAATGGAACGACCTTTTCATCAATATTCCTAGGGCCTATAATTTTGATATCCTTACCCAGCAAGACTGCAATGAATTGATAGAAAAAAAGATGGAAAAGGAAGCCAACCGATTTATCCAACAATGGCCTGAAGAAAAGATTGCTATCGAAAACGGCCGGTGGGGACCTTTCATCCGCTTTGGAAAAAAAATGCTAAAGTTGACCTCCGGCGCAAACGGGAAATACACTGCCGATCAGCTAGCTACCATTGAACTGGATGAAGTAAAAAAAATGATCCTGATACAAGAACCAAAAGCATTTGACAAAAAAGGGGCGGTTAAGAAAAAGGTAGCGGTTAAGAAAAAAACGGCAACAAAAAAAGTATAACCTTTTGCAGTAATACAAAAAAGCGTTGATGTTTCAACGCTTTTTTATTAACGAGAAATAACCTTTAGGGTATACCATTAGAATTAATTTGAAAGTTAATATCCACTCTTTCCAAAAGCAGCGAATACAATTTATACAGTCTTGTGGAAAGTTTTAACTTCTTTTTGTTATTAGAATTTCCGAATTTCATAATCAAATAACAAAATTTGATAGAGA
>CANIMM010000262.1 GCA_947468255.1 Chitinophagaceae bacterium
TAACAGCAAGACCGATGATTGAAGCCTGTATTGCAACCCACACACATTATTTGGACATTACCGGCGAAATTCCCGTATTTGAAATGGCCAAACAATTCAATGAAGCAGCCATTCATGCAAAAATCATGTTGATGCCTGGAGTTGGATTTGATATAGTACCTACGGATTGTATGGCACTGTTTCTTTCAAAAAAATTACCAGATGCCCATTTACTTCAACTGGCTTTTGCGTCCATAGGTGGCGGCTTATCGCACGGAACTGCCACCACCATGGTGATGGGCTTAGGAGAAGGCGGAGCTGTTAGGGAAAATGGAAAAATCAAATCAACACCACTTGGGCATAAGGGCATGTGGGTCAATTTTTCTGTACTACCTACTGCGACTAAAAAATTATTTACCATGACTATTCCATGGGGAGATATTTCTACCGCCTATTTTACAACTGGTATACCCAATATTGAAACCTATACAGGTATTGCACCAAAAATATACAAATTGCTACGCTGGCAAAAGACCTTTAATTGGTTACTGAAAACATCCCTAGTACGTAAATATGCACTCAAAAAAATCAATGCAAAGCCTGCCGGACCTTCTGATGAGGCAAGAGCAACTGGCAGCAGTATGGTTTGGGGCAAGGTGCACAATAAACAGGGCAAAACAATACAGGCTACTATGAGCGTAAAGGATGGTTATAGCTTAACCGCACATAGCAGTTTACTCATTGTACAAAAAGTATTGGCTGGAGATGTAAAATTTGGATTTCAAACCCCTGCAGCGGTTTATGGTGAAGATTTGATTTTGGAAGTACCTGATACAAAAAGAACCCCAGCTGTTGAGAGCTAGGGTTCAATTGAAAATATTTGAAAACCGTTCGGTTGGTTAGATCAATAGTGTAGCACTGTACAGTGCACAATAGCAAAAACTACAACTGAGCAGCAGCTTGCTTGGGAAGGGAGATCCGGTTAAATTCGGCTCCGCTGAATATTTTGGCCAGCTTATTGTCTTGTGAAATTTTCCACTCGCTAATATTGGTTTCGGATACAATGCGCCAGAAATTTTTAGATTTTAAATCCTCATAATCAGCAGATTGCACAAAAATACCTAGTATAGTATTTCTCTTTTTAAACTCAATTTTCACTGCATTTTTCGCAAGGTGCCCACCTTCAATAAATTTGGCAATAGCTTCGTTGATCATGGAATTTTTTTTGCAAATATACGCTATTAATGCCTTACTCATTGAAGTTTCTCAATCTTTGATGGTTACTGGGCAATCTGCTATTGGTTTTCAGCGGATTGGGCAGCCAAATGAGCAAGTCCAAAAGCAGGTATTTTTCCTTTAACCCCACCAAAATAATGCAGGATTTTCTTCAAATCTGCTTCCTCATTATCGGTTGTATAAAAGGGTGCTTCAAATCGGAATTCCTTGTGTTCAAAATCCATCGCCATTAATACGATGGGAACATTCGCCTGGCGAGCAATATGATAAAAACCAGTCCGCAAGCGGTCTACTTTTTTCCTGGTCCCTTCGGGAGAAAGTGCAATGGCAAACGATTCATTGTCGTTGAACATTTGGACTATCTGGTCTACAAAATTATTGCTGCTAAAGCGGTCTACCGGTACACCGCCCAAGTTCCGAAAAATAAAGCCAAAAGGCGGTTTAAATAATTCTTGTTTGCCAATAAACTTTATATAATTTAGTTTCAATACATGTCGGAAAGCAAACCCCATTACAACATCCCAGCTACTGGTATGCGGTGCAGCCACCATTACGAACTTTTTCAAGTCGGGCGAAATTCCATTCACTGCTTTCCATCCGGTTAGTTTGAGGTATGATCTTAATAGAAAATGTAGCAATCGATTTGAATTTTGTATACTGCAACTTACGGTTTAGTATTTATAATTCAATAAAAGATACCCAATAATAGTATTATTAATATGGTATCTTGAGTTTGTTTTCCGGTGAGTCACCCCTCGGGGTGACTCACCGGAAAACACCAAAAAAATGAAAAAACTTTCAATATTAATTTAGACCTTACAATAGCGTATTTTTGAAACTGATTAATATCCCCCATAATGAATTTATCTGTTTTTCTCTCTCACCAATGGCTCAATTTTTGGCGCTCGCGCAATGCCAACAAAAGCCTCGTAATTCAAATCATTCTAGGTTTTTTTTATTTATTGATTTTCATTGAAATTGCTGCCCTTGGTATTGCACTACCTTTTATATTAAAGGAAAAAATGGCTGCCACTAACCCCATTTCAATTTATACCTCCTACCTTATTTATTATTTCCTCATTGGGTTACTAGCCAGATTTCAATTTCAGGAATTGCCTTCGCTTAGTATTCAGCCTTATTTAACTCAAAATATTCAGCGCAAATACATGCTTCGATTTCTGAATACCCGTTCCTTGATACATTTTATTAATTTTTTACCCATTTTTGCTTTCATTCCCTTTACCCTAGTGGTGGTATTGCCTGCATATGGAGCCATGGCTGCCATTTGTTTTTGTGTTGCACTTTTTGCGTTGGTACTCAACAATCATTTTTTAAATATGTACATCAAGCGCAAAACAGTCAACAATGCTTGGTTCTTTTTTGCTGTACTCGTTTTTATAGCTGCTTTGAAGGGGCTTGATTACCTGAAACTATTGTCATTTGAAAAAGCATCTTCCAGCCTCTTCCTCTCCATATTACATTACCCGCTACTTTGCCTTATCCCAGTGGCATTTGCGCTCTTTATATTTACTGTAAACAACCGATATTTAAAAAGCCATTTGTATATTGAAGAACTAGTGACTGAAAAGAAAAGGAAGGGAGGCAAAAGCTTTGCCTTTTTGGATAGACTAGGCGATATTGGAGAGATGATCGCACTAGACCTCAAACTTATATTCAGAAACAAACGGCCCAAATCATTAGTCATCTTATCGGCAGTATTATTATTGTATGGCTTTATGTTTTATCCAAAATATATAGCAACGAATAATGATGCAATGCTGTTCTTTTTTGCTTTAATGATCATAGGGATTTTTATTGCCAATTATGGCCAATTTTTATTTTCTTGGCAAAGCAGTCATTTTGATGGAATGATGACTTACAATACCAATATGCACCAATACATTAAGGCCAAATTTTCGCTATTTTTAACAGTTTGCACCCTTCAGTTTTTGATAGCCAGTTTTTATGGATTACTGAGTTGGCGTATAGTCCCTATACAGTTGGCTGCGTATTTATATAGTGTAGGGGTAAATTCCTTCGTAACCATTTATGTATCCACCTATAATTACAAATACATTGACCTGAGAAAATCTGCCAGCATGAATTTTCAAGGAATTGGGGCAATGCAATGGCTTCAGTCGCTAGCTATCACTTTTGGCCCAGCACTATTGTTTTTTTTACTCAACCGATTTGCAGGGTTCTGGTATGCAATCATAGTAGTCAGCCTTCCCGGCATTATTGGATTAGTTTTTCACGAAGCAATCATCAATTGGTTGGTGAAACAATTCAACTTTCGCAAACACAAAATACTGGAAGGGTTTAGAGAACGGTAGCAATGTTTTTTTTATTTACTTAATCAGCAACTAGCATTTAAATGATACAAATAACCAACTTAAGGAAAACCTACCAAGGGGTAGATGCGGTAAAAATTGACCATTTAGAACTCTATCCAGGAGAAGTCATTGGCCTGGTAGGTAATAATGGGGCAGGTAAAACAACTTTTTTCCGCTTATTGCTCGACCTTATCAGGCGCAATGAAGGAGAAATTTTATCAAAAGGAAATTCCATCACCGAAACAGAAGGCTGGAAATCCTATACGGCTGCCTATATTGATGAAGGGTTTTTAATTGATTATTTGACCCCGGAGGAGTTTTTTTACTTTGTGGGTAAACTCAATCAACTATCCAAGGCAGATGTAGATGACTTTATTGCAACTTACCATGTTTTTTTTGATGGGGCGATTATCAACAAAGGGAAGTACATTCGGGATTTTTCAAAGGGAAACCAATTTAAAATTGGCATCATAGCAGCTTTATTGGGCCGCCCAGAGTTGTTAATATTAGATGAGCCATTTGCCAATCTTGACCCCTCCTCGCAGTTAAGATTGGTAGATATGATCAAATCGATGGCTACTGACTATAAAATGTGCATCATCGTCTCTAGTCACGATATCAATCATGTATCTGAAGTTAGCAGCCGCATTTTACTGATGGAAAAGGGCTCCATTATCAAAGATATTGCCGGAGGCGATGCCGCCTACTCAGAAATGGTAGACTATTTTAAGATCCGGTAACCATTTTGTTCAATAAAAACAGGTTAAAAAGAGGCTTTTATATAACCTTTTTGCCTTTTTTTTACAAATAGCCAAAAAAGACATGGGGCAGTCGAATTTCGGAAGAAAAATAAATATTTGGTTCTTTTTTAAAATAATCCATATATTTGTCCCTTAAATTAATACAATACAATTTTAAAATGGACAAAACACTAGGCACCGTTAAGTTTTTCAATTCTGAAAAAGGATTCGGATTTATCAAGCATGATGATTCAAACAAAGAAACTTTCGTACATGTTAGCGGATTAATCAATGACATTA
>CANIMM010000263.1 GCA_947468255.1 Chitinophagaceae bacterium
AGGAATTTTTGGCAGCAAAACAAAGGAGCTGTTCATCTCTACGGTAAGATTTCCTGAAGGAGAACCACCACGGCCACCTCCTCCCGCTCCGCCTCCAGGTGAGGATGGGGATCTGCTAAAAGTTTTTTCTGTGTTAATCTCAATATTCATGGGATAAGGTCGTACATTATTGATATAGGATTTATCAGCTTGAATGGAACCAATTCTTAAGGCGGTTTTAGCAGCACTGCTATAGTTAAGCACTTCATTATCACCATTGATAAATTCAGTGATTTCAATTACACTACCGGAAGAATCTTTTGAAAACGCTTTGATATCAAATGCAGCAGATATGGGTTGTACATTGGAATTGTTAACGGATGAAAACATAGAAGAGGTAGAATCTTTTGCATATACAGCATAAGATATCGTGCGCAGAAATATTTTATTTTTGGGCCCTTTCTCAAAGCGAATCACATTTTGACCAATCTGATCTCCACCATAGCCCATGCCTACCTGTGTTTTGGAAAGTCGGTTTACCACTAAAATGTCTCGGCCCAGCATCGTGTCGGGAATTTCAAAAAAATATTTTTCACCCACTTTGTGCACCAAAAAGAAACCCTTGCTGGAAATGGCCTTGGAAGTGATGATCTCTTTATACTCTTTGGGGGCTCCAGCCAATGCGCCTTGGCTATTGTTTGATTTGGCTCCTGTATCTGTCCGGCTAGAATCCTGCCGTTGAGAAAACCCTACAAGGGAGAGACTTAAAAAAAACAGTATTATAACTGACCGGCTAAATAAATTTGACATGTATTAGATTTAAATGTAGCTCAATTTAGTAAATAGTTTTACTACTTGGATATAATTTCAATTTTATCCACCTAAAAAACGAGCATTTTTTGTGCTGCCGTAGCTACCTGTCCAATTGAATTGGTGACGGTAATCTGGTAAAAATAGATGCCCTTATTGAATGTACCCCCATTTAAAAACGGCATCTCCCAACTTATCTCATTGATTTTGCTTTCTGCATTGGGTAAGTTTTTTTGAATTTTTTGAACCAGCATTCCTGCTGCGCTATAAATTAAAATCGATACTTGCAGTGACTCACCGGGTTGGCTTTGTTCAAATGAAAAATTGGTTTTACTGGTAAATGGATTGGGGTAATTCTTTAGGTGACTGATTTGAAAAGGCTTTTCTTCTGAAATGGTAAAATCCATCACTGACTCCGAAAAATTATTGTGGTTGTCCCAGGCTTTTATTTTTATCTGGTGCTTTCCTTCTGTGAGCGAAGGCAACTGAAATAAAACGTTTCCTCGTTGATAACTGTCCAATTCATTTTCATAAAAATTATTGAGCACATAGATCGTTCGTTCGTCTCCATCAATGATTGCAGTAATATCGTGACCCAGACCATTGCCGATGGTATTGATGCCAGAACTATCAGACAGTTTTACCAGCAATAGTGCGCAGTCATTTACAGTGCCTCCATTGATAAATTGATAATTATTTAGAAAGGGCTGAATCAAAGGACCCTTGGTATCTGCTGTGGTGTTACTGCCAGCCCCGCCAATAAAATAAGATGTGTCAATTCCGCTGGCATCGGTTATTCCATTCTCGGCATACAAACTCATTCTACCCCTACCAGTTTTTATAGGCAAGTCTTTGGGGACAATCATGTCAAATGAAAACTTCCCCTTGTTTACCGTTGCCTTTCCATTATATATAACATTGGTTTGTTGCGAAAAGCTGGTTACCATGCTGGATGCATTGTTGCCTAAAGTTTGTACGATCACTGGTAGATCAAATATTTTAGGATACACTGTTCCTGTAAAGTCGTCTTTGAGTAAGCCCTGCTCGTTGTGGATTTCACCCGAAAATTCATATTTTTTTCCTGCCTGCAGACTATCTTTTTCCGAAATAGGATGCTGGTTGATGGTGGTAATGGCGATGGAATATTTTGGCAAAGCGAGTTGGATGCCGGGATCGCCGATCAATGCAAATTTTCTTTTATTGATGATATCCGAAAGCGTTAGACTAGTATAATTTTTTGCCCTGCGAAAAGATTCTCCTAGTGTTAAATAATTATCCGCTGCATTTTTTTGTAAAGCAAATTGTATGAAGTTATCGTGTATCACCACATTGCTAGATGCAAATACCAGTCGGGGCGTGGAGAGCAGGCCGATCACGCCATTGGGGTTGTCAAGCAATAGGCTGGTGCCTAAGGAAGTTTTGGTAGGGTCATCATAAGGAACAAAATCACAAGTGGAAGTAATTAGCAAGGGCAATTTGTTTGCATTGTTTAATAGCTTCGCTTCTTGTTTTGAAAAAATTTCATAGCCTGAAAATTGCTGAAAATTGCCGTGGCCACTGAAGTTGAACAATAGATTGCCTGCAAATAATTGTTCCACAATTGCTTGGTTGACTTGCGGAGCAGTGCTATTTCCTAAAATGGTTTTTAGCGGAAATGCATCCACATAAATTTTGGCAGCATTGAATATTGGATTGGTAGATTTTGCATCCTTAGAAAGTTTTTCCGCATCGTTTAAAAAGGTATTGGCATCTTTATCATCTGCAACAAAGAGTAGATTATTTCTCCAGTCGCCTAAGCTTTCTTTGGCATGGTAATGAATAATTTTATCAACGATTGTTTTTGCTTCGAAAGCAGTTGTTATGGGCAACCTACCCACTGCCAAATCCATATTGTCGGGTGATGACATTGCATTGAAGTCATCCTCATTTTTCAGCAAGGAGTAAAAATCATCCGAAGTATAAGTAGAAAGCGGATCTAATGAATTGGCACTTTCGTAACAAGGGATAAAATTTTTTTTGGCATTCACAGTATTTTTTAAATCAAATGCGCCGGCTCCAAATAGCAATACATAGCGGGGCCTTTTGGTAGTATCTATAGCTGCCTTGTCGTAATACATTTTAATAAAATTGCGAATGGCAACCGGACTTTTATTTCCTCCTCCAAATTCGTTGTACACCTGTTCTGCAGAAACAACTTTAACCTTGTAATGGTATTGTTGTTCATGAAAGCCAGCCAACCTTTGTGCTGCGGATAAAAAAATAGTCGGTGATATGATTAAGTAATCAACTGTGGTAGATTGGTGTAAATTTTGGTTGGCTATTTTTTCCAGCGCTATGGGAGCTGGCAATTCATTTTTAGCAAAGGCAACATATTCTTTTAAATCTATTGCCTCATTTATAAATTTAGATTGTGAGCCTGTTAAAGTCAGGTTCATTTTAATGGGTTGCAAGGGCTGCGTCACTTCCCATATTTCTGTTTCGGTGCTAGTGTTGTTGATTGTAAATTCAGCAATTCGGTCGGGGCCTACCGATGACCAGTCTCTAAATCCAAGTTGGTGCAGCGGGGGTAATATTAATGAACGCCTGCCTTGTATTTCAAACCAATCCAGCCAGCCTTGCGAAGCAACAGTGGAAGCTGAAAAATTATAGTGTAGGTTGATAACATTCGATCCGACTATGGCATCCGTTTCGGAAAAAGCAGTCTTGGCATAAGCATCTATTAGATTGCCGCTAACCGCATCGATGCTGATCGTAATGGGCGTCTGTCCATTGATGTCCATTGAAAATTTTCCTGGGGTGCTAGTGTTTCTGCCAATCAGACTGGTGCTGATGTGCACTGGCTGTTGCAATTCAAGATTGGGTATTGTAACGGTAAAGGAATGGGATAAATGCGTGTTGTCAAAACTTTCTCCATACCAATTTTTGCCACTATTTAAGAGATTGAGCGAGTCGTTTTCATAAAAAAAACGTTCATTAAAACTATTGACTTGAAGGGTAGGTGTTCCTATATTTTTTTGTAGCGCAATTCTTTTACCGTTGGGTGCAATCGTTAAAAAATAATAACAGGTATCATTTACCAAATTCTTTTGGTGCCGAAATCTTTTATTGGCACTATCCTTCAACCATCTGTGCGGACCAGGAGCATAAAAAATAAAGTAATCATTTCCATTTAGGATGCCATCTCCGCCATCGATGACTTCTATTGCATTTTCGATTAGATCATCGGCAATGGGAATATTGTTTTTTTCTGCTGGCATGGCGCCGCCATTTCCAAATAACTGTATAGTAGCCGAGTTGAGTTGTGAGGTACTAATACCAAGCCGAGATAAAAAGGCTGCATCCACTTTGTACATCCCTTCTTTTGTAATCGCAATTTTATACCAACTGCCGGTTGACAAAACGGAGTTGGCAACATAATTTCGCTGGGCAAAATTTTGCAATGAAATTGCCAGCAAAAATGCCATTAAAAGCAAGGCCCCTTTGTATTTTTTATCCTTCAACATTGATATAACAAATATAAACTAAAAGAAAACGTTGTAAATATTTATCAACGGGATGGGCAATGGTCAATGGTGAATGGTGAATGGTGAATTTTTTTTAAGTTGAGTTCTTTGGTTCATTGCTGTAAATTATTAGGTAATAAATAGTCGACCCTCAAAAAGTTTGTTTAGGCGATTTGTCAAAGTAGGTGTTTTGTGCCCTTGAATAAAAAGTGCTTGAAATGGTCAACATCGGCCGTTAAAAAATCAAGGCTGTTTGAGCCAGCACAACCTATAAAGTAACTTACTCTGCC
>CANIMM010000264.1 GCA_947468255.1 Chitinophagaceae bacterium
AAATGAACAGCTAACCCAGTCAATCAAAGAATTGAAAATTAGCCAGGAAAACAATTTGCTCCGTATCAATCAAATGGAACAACAGGCAGGGATTTTAAAATCTGCTGCAGGTAAAATGAATGACAAGGATAAAAAAACATTCGAACATCAAATCAATCAATACATCAAAGAAATTGATAAAAGTATAGGATTGCTAAGTGAATAATAACTATGTCAGAACTCATTCCCATTAACCTTGTGATAGGTGACAGAACCTATCGAATTAAAACCCTGCCCAAAGACGAGGAGGTTATCCGACACACTATTAAGACCATTAACGATAAGATTATTGAGTTCAAAACCCAGTTTGCCGGAAAGGATATGCAGGATTTTATTGCAATGGTGATGATCTGGTATGCTACTCAAGGAGTGCCTGAATCTAACACCGGACTGGAAAAAACCGTGACAGAAGCATTGCTTAAAATGGAACTCCAAATAGATAAAGCCCTCTAAGGTTTCCATTCCCCTTACTTAGAATCATACCTACTGCAATATTGTACGTAATTATAATGAGCGCTTATTCTAACTTTTTGCTTACATGAAAAATTTTTATTTAGTACTCTTAATCGCAACAATACTTTCTCAATTATCTTGCAATGGCGTTGAGACCAAAAAAAAATCCACAAAAGAAAAAGCCATAACTTCTTTGGCATCTGATTCGCTTTTAGACCGGTCTTTTCCTTTTGACTCAACCTTTACCAAAGATTTTACGACTTGGTATAATTACACCTATTCTAATATTCGCCTTGCTCAAGATTTTATTGGACTCGACATTGATTCCAAAAAAATTGACAAGGCAACTTTTCTAAATACGTTTCTGACTGATAATGTGGTAGCTTTTAAGACTAAAATATTGCGAGGGCAATCCGTTTACCAATTATTTAAACTCAACTCAAATGATGAAAGTATAAAAGCCACTATTAAACAAATGGCTTCTACAGAAATCGCTCATTTTAAAATGGAAGGAGTTGAAATTCCTGAATTTGATTTCACGGATATAAACGGAAAAGTATATAACAAATCATCGACAAAAGGAAAAATAGTCATTTTAAAATGTTGGTTTATTCATTGTGTTGCATGCGTAAAAGAATTTCCCGAATTAAATCAACTTGTTGAGGACAATCGCGGGAGAAATGACCTGCTTTTTATAAGTCTTGCATTGGACACTAAGAAGGACTTAATTAAGTTCTTTGAAACAAAAGAATTTAAATATGCTACCGTCCCAGAAATGAAGCGTTACATGACTAACAAATTAAATATTACTGAATATCCGACACATCTGCTTATTGACAGAAATGGGAAAATCAGAAAAGTGGTAAACAGAATAGATGAACTTGTACCCTTTCTTAAAAATAAAGTCATTAAAACCACCCTTTGACCTAACTACCTACAACATGAGGTTTTTGTAAGTTGGGCCCGGGCGATGAAATTCTAATTCCTTACCTGCATAAAGCAATAAACGACCTTTCCACTAAGCGTCTTACACTAAGATATAGGCTAATAATCGGCCGCCTCCAAAACTCCAAACTAATTTTCATATCTTCGCCACCTAACTAACTCATTTTAACGGATGGGAATAGAGAGGAATTATAAGATTGTGAACCGAATTAAAACAAAAAAGATCAATGGAATCGAACATACTTTCAATCATCATTGGAGCAATTGCCCTAACTGCGGGGCTATTCCTCGGCAAATTTGCTTTTGCCAAAAACACGAGCAAACAAATAGAAGACGCTGAAAATCAAGCTAAAAAGATCATTACAGACGGTCAGTTACAAGCTGAAAACCTGAAAAAAGAGAAATTACTGGAAGCGAAGGAGAAATTTGTTCAGTTAAAGTCCGATTACGACCGGGATTCTTTACAGCGTACTCAAAAAGCCAATGAAGCCGAAAATAGGATCAAGCAAAAGGAGCAATCCATTAACCAAAAAGAGCTGAATCTTGATAAGCAAATCAAGGACAACGACGCTATCAAAGAAACCCTCAATCGCCAGATTGAAGTAGTGAATGTTAAGCGCACTGAACTAGAAAAGCACCAAGAAGAACATATTCGCAGATTAGAGAAAGTGGCCGGTTTATCAGCTGAAGATGCCAGAACCCAGCTCATTGAAGGGCTTAAGCAGGAGGCCCAAACCAGGGCACTGGTAATTCAACAGGAAATTATTGAAGATGCTAAATTAAAGGCCAACAAGGAAGCCCGCAAAATAGTCATTCAAACCATTCAGCGTACTGCAGCAGAACAGGCAATTGAAAACTCAATCACCGTATTTAACCTAGAAAGCGACGAAATAAAGGGTTCTATCATTGGAAGAGAAGGAAGAAATATCAGAGCGATTGAAGCCGCAACTGGAGTAGATCTTATTGTAGATGATACACCCGAAGCGATCGTGCTATCGTCTTTTGACCCATTGCGCAGAGAAATCGCGCGTTTATCACTACAGCGCTTGGTTGCAGATGGTCGTATTCACCCGGCTAGAATTGAGGAAGTAGTAGAAAAAACCAAACGCCA
Source organism: Chitinophagaceae bacterium (assembly GCA_947468255.1). Lineage (GTDB taxonomy): Bacteria > Bacteroidota > Bacteroidia > Chitinophagales > Chitinophagaceae > Ferruginibacter. The sequence continues at coordinate 2,549 of CANIMM010000264.1, forward strand.
ACTCGATGACCAGGTAATGGAAATTGGTGAACGTACTGCAATGGAACTGGGTGTGCATGGCCTACATAAAGAATTGATCAGAATGGTAGGACGGATGCGTTTCCGCTCTTCCTATGGTCAGAATTTATTAATGCATAGCAGGGAGACTGCTAACCTTTGTGCTATTATGGCTGCAGAGTTAGGCATGAACCCTAAATTGGCTAAACGTGCCGGTCTATTGCATGATATCGGAAAAGTACCTGATGAGGAAACAGAATTAAGCCATGCATTATTAGGCGCAAAATTGGCAGAAAAATATGGCGAAAACCCTGCAGTGGTGAATGCCATTGGTGCCCATCATGATGAAATGGAAATGCAATACGTTATTTCTCCTATTATTCAGGCTTGTGACGCCATTAGCGGCGCTAGGCCGGGTGCTAGGCGTGAAATCATGCAGCAATACATCCAGCGCATTAAAGACCTGGAAAACCTTGCACAGGCTTACCAAGGGGTAGAAAAAGCCTACGCTATCCAAGCTGGAAGGGAATTAAGGGTAATTGTAGAAGCTGACAAGGTGAGTGATTCCGACAGTGACCGACTTAGTTTTGAAATAGCGCAGAAAATCCAAACCGAAATGACCTTTCCTGGTCAAATAAAAGTTACCGTAATCAGAGAGAAAAGAGCGGTCAATATCGCCCGATAAGTTCATGTAAAGATTTTATAGCTACCCATTATGTGGGTAGCTTTTTTGTTTAATGGCGGTAAAATAGGCCCAAAAAACAAATAGAGCGTATATAGGATACTATTTTTCACCCCGTTCACTATATTATCCGTTCAAAACAGCCCTATTTTAGCAAATTGGAAAAAATATCCCCCATTGATTTTACAATTATCAATTAAACCCTTACCTTCGCAGTCCGAAAAAATAAAGATTATGAACGCAGTAGATTTTGTACACGAGCAGTTAACCGCAACTCCAGCTCTTCCTAAGTTTAAAGCAGGTGATAATATCACTGTAAATTATAAAATCGTTGAAGGTGCCAAAGAGCGTATTCAAAGCTTCAAAGGTGACGTAATCAAGCGCCAGGGAACTGGAGCCACCGCAACTTTTACCGTACGCAAAATGAGTGATGGCGTAGGTGTTGAGCGTTTATTCCCCTTCTACTCTCCTAATATCGAGAGTATTATATTGAATAAAGTCGGTAAAGTACGCCGGGCTAAATTGTTTTATTTGCGTGAAAGAAGTGGTAAAAGTGCCCGTATTCAAGAAAAGAGAATGGCTGTTGCCCTTAAAAAGTAAGCCCTTTACAATATTTAAAAAGCGAAATCCTCTTGGATTTCGCTTTTTTTTGTCCATACAAAAAAAGTTGCATTTATTTAACAATGAAAGGAGATTTTCTGGTCAGCATTTCTCCCTTTTATTTCCCATCCAGCTTCCCTACACAAAAAGTATTTTTCCTTGACTGAAAAGTAAGAAAAAAGCTACCTGCGGTAGACATATCAAGTGCTATTGCTATAAAGCTGTGAACAAAAAAAACTTTTACATTAACATGTTTACAACATAGTTTTTAAGTAAAACGGTTTAAATAGCAAATATTTGAATTATATTTGTTTTTCAAATCAATTACTATGATAGTTTCAAATGTGTTAGCAGCAGTTTTATTATTTGGGATGCCTGGTGGATCCGAGTGGATATTTATTATTTTGGCAATTGTTTTGCTATTTGGTGGCAAAAAAATCCCTGAGCTAATGAAAGGAATTGGTAAAGGTATGCGCGAGTTTAAAGATGCCAAAGAAAACGTAAAAAGTGAAATTGAGGAAGGTATGAAAGAGAAGGACAAAGAACAAGAAATAAGGGAATTAAGGCAACAACTTCAGCAAGCAAAGCAGGCCCAGGAATTACCAAAATAAATTACGCTTCATTACAATAACGCATGGCTGAAGTAAATGACAGGATTCCTGCCCTTTACTTCAGCCAATTTTATAAAGGCAACTTAATCCTGTTTTCAAATT
>CANIMM010000265.1 GCA_947468255.1 Chitinophagaceae bacterium
ATATTTTCTTGAACAACTAACAAATCCCCTGGGCTACCGGCATACTCCTGTATTTTTTTGGTTATTTCTTCAAAGCGAGCATCCATTCCCATAATGGCAAAGGAAGGCAACAGTTAATGCGCAGCCGCATACAATAATGACCAGTCCTTTTTTTCAACCCCTTCCTTAATAGCATTAATCAACTCAGGAGTTTGCTTCAGGTAAATACGGATCATCTCTGCCGTTAATGCAGCATCATTTTTTGTCCGCCTTTTTAAATAGCTAAGGTCGATGCATTTAGGATTCGTATTTTCCGATGCAGTTCCTTTAGGCATCCTATATTCCCTGGAGCCCAGTGGTAATTTGAGCCAATGATTAATTTTGCTGAACAACAATTTTTCATCGATCGGTTTTGAGATATAATCATTCATACCTACCTCAATGCATTTCCGAACTCCAGTAGAAGTTATATTGGCTGTTAAAGCAATGATTGGCATATCCAATTGAAGTTCATTTCTGATATAAGCGCTCGTCTCAAATCCATCCATTTCGGGCATCAGCAGATCCATTAAAATAATATCATAGCCCTTAACTGAATTTTGCTGATTACTGGTTATTTTTTCGATGGCCAATTTTCCATTGTCAACCACATCGAGCTCAAATCCGAAATCTGCCATCAATGTTTTTATCAATAATTGGTTCAAAGCATTGTCTTCCACCAACAATATTTTGCTGTTTTGGCTTGCGTTTCCCTGCATCCATTCTTCTTCCATCTCTATTTCAGGGATTTCACTGGTTTTCTGAAAACTCAGGGTAAAACTAAAAACCGATCCTTCGGATAATTTACTTTTTACCCCCATTGCCCCCCCCTGCGCTTCCACTAGTTTTTTGGCAATAGAAAGCCCCAGGCCTGTTCCTCCAAAAAATTGTTCGCCCCCCTTATGCGCCTGCTGAAAATTTTCAAATATCAGATTCAGTTTGTCTTCGGCAATACCGATTCCTGTATCCGCCACTGAAAACTCAATCGTCACCTTTTCACCCTCTTCCTGCTGAAGCTTTACCCCAATGGAAATGGTCCCCTGTTTGGTGAATTTTACGGCATTGCTCATCAGATTTAATATAACCTGACGCAAGCGAATGGGGTCGCCACTTAATACTTCGGGAATCCTAGGGTCGAAATTCTTTACAACTTCGACATTTTTTTCTTGCAGCGTAAGTTCAAATAAATGTAGTATTTCAGATACGGTATCAGCTACTTTAAATGGTGTTTTTTCGAAGGTCATTCTGCCTGCATCCACTTTGGCAAGGTCCAAAATATCATTGATTAAAACGAGCAAAACGTCCCCCGACATCTTGATCGCATTAATATATTCTCGCTGTTTTTCTTCAAGCGAAGTTCTTAAAACCACTTTCGTAAACCCAATGATTGAATTCATGGGTGTTCGAATCTCATGACTCATATGGCTAATAAACTGCTGCCTGGCTTTTACCGCATTTTCTGCCTTTTGTTTTGATGCCAACAATTCAGCAGCAACTATTTTTTGTTCGTGGATATCCGTAATGGAGCCAAACCATTTAACAATTTCCCCTTCCTCATCTTTCAACGAAAATGCTTTCACTAAAAACCATCGATAGCTGCCTGTTTGCTTATCCTTCAGCCGATTTTCGATACTGAGTGACTCACCGGTTTTGAGCGAATAGCTCCATGCATCGATTCCTTTTTGCCGATCTTCTTCATGCACCAGTGAGAAAAAACCTTTGTCAATTTTATTTTCATTGTATTGAAAAAAAGTATGCCACTGCAGATTTTGGTAATCCACTTTCCCATCCGGCAAAGCGGTCCAAATGATTTGCGGAATAAAATTTGCAAGGGTCCTGAATTTTTTTTCACTTTCTATCAACTTGTTTTCTGCTGTACTCTTATCGGTAATATCTTCGATCGCCAGCAAGAGTAAATTTTCATCGCCTGCGGTTTCTTTTAGAACCCTTGCATTCAGCAGCATAATACGCTCACCGATATGGGGGAATTTTTTCTTGATTTCAAAATCTGCAAATTTTTCCCTGTAAGGAAGGATATTTTCCAACAGGGTTCTCAGCTGGGGTATATCCCATTGCGCGTTGCCCAATTCAAAAAAAAGCTTTCCCTCTGTTTCCGCTTTAGTAACCATAAAGGTTTGATAAAAGGACGCATTGGCGGTTTTTACACGCTGGTTTTTATCGAGTATGATCAGCGGTTCGCGTATGGTGGTAACGATGGCTTCCGCATAGTTCCTTTCCGCTGTTACCAACTCATTGAGACTCGCCATTTCCTGGTTGGTCAGTATTAACTCTTCATTGGTGCTTTGCAACTCCTCCTTACTAGTTTCCAATTCCTCATTGAGGCTCTGTAATTCCTCGCTGCCACTCAACAACTCTTCATTGGCGCTTTGCAACTCCTCATTCACCACTTCCTGGTCTTCTGTAATGGAGCGCATATCTTCCCTTAGCTGGGAAAGCTCCTGCTCCAATTGATGGATGCGAAGGTCCTTTTCATCCTGCTTAGTTTGTGCAAATTTTCGACCGGCCAATTTTACAGGGACAACTCCCTCAACCTTATCGTGGAACAACACCAGGTAATGCGGCTCTATGATATTAGTTAGCGGGATAGCTTCGATGGTAATATTGCGTTTAGCCCCATTGATTTCAGTAAGGATATTTTCTTTTACAACAGGAACCCTTTCGGTTTTAGCCTTATGCAAAATATTGCGCAATTCAAAAGCCAGTCCCTCTTTAATCATTTTCAACAAATTCAAACTAGCCTTTCCCGGTAAGGGTTCCAGATAAGCCCCTATAGCTCCCCGGAAATGGACTATTTCCATTGCCTCATTGACCACCACCCCCGCCGGAGTAAATTTACTCAGCAAGATATCATCCGCTGATTTTTGAAAATCGGGCAGCTTACCCTTAATGTTAACTATTTCTTCTACCATTTGAACCGATTGTTCCTTGCGTTGTCCAGCCACCTGAATGTAGCTTGAAGGGACATTTTTGCGTGAAAACAATTTATCATTCTTTCCAACCATTGCAAAAAGATCCGGAACACTGTTACAGGTTTCCGACTTCCCCAACAATAAAAATCCAGTTGTATTCAATGCATAATGAAAGGTAGTCAGTGCCTTTTTTTGAAGATAGGGTTCCATATAGATCAGCACATTGCGACAAGTTATCAGGTCCATTTTTGCAAAGGGAGGGTCTTTCAAAAAATTATGTACGGCAAATACGCACATATCCCTTATTACCTTGCCCACTTGGTAACCCCCGTTCACTTTTACAAAAAAATCCTCGATCCTTTGCGGCCCCAGGCCCGTTAGTTCGCTTTTGGAATAAATGCCCTTTCTAGCCTTACTGATAGCGGGTTCGCTAATATCAGTGGCAAATATTTGTATATTGATTTCGTGATTTAATTTTTCTCCCAATTCACTCGTCAAGTTCCTCTTATTCAAAAACTCTTTGATGCAGATGGCTAGAGAGAAAGCTTCCTCACCGGTACTGCAGCCGGCTGACCAAAAACGGATGGACTCTTTGCCTTTTTTATTTTTTATAATTTCCGGAAAAACGGTTTCGTATAAATTTTCAAAACTGTAAGGATCTCTAAAAAAACTGGTTACAGGAATTAATAGGTCTTGGTATAATAAATCCTGCTCAGCCGGGTTCTTCCTCAAAAAGGCCAGGTAAGCCCCCAGTTTTTCATTTTTACTTAGCGCCACCCTACGCAATATTCGTCTACGGATCGTAGTTTGTTTGTAAAAAGTAAAATCCGTACCCTTTCTTATCCGCAGCAAAGCAAGAATTTGTTTGAATTCTTCGCTTTCCTTAATTGGCAAATGTTGCAACGATTCATCACTTTGGTTGATGCGGCTGACAATGTCAATTAATTTGGCTGGAATTGCTTCAGGTGGTAAAATAAAATCTACCACCCCTGCCTCCACAGCGTTATGTGGCATTCCTTCAAACTCCGCACTGGCTTCGTCCTGAGCAAAAGTGACTCCTCCGCTATCCTTAATGGCTTTTAAACCAAGGGTGCCGTCAGATGCTGTGCCCGACAATACCACCCCGATCGCATCTGACTGATACACTTCTGCGAGGGAAGAAAAGAAAATATCAATGGGTAAATTTAGCTCGTGTTTAGCTTTGTCGGGCCGCGCACTTAGATGAAATCCCCCATCTGTAGCAACGAGTATTTTATTACTTGGGATAACATAAATATGATTGGGTTCCACTTTGGTAGTATCAGAAATTTCTACTATTGGCAATGGGGTAACCTTCTGTAATATTTCGGGTAAGCTGCTTTCATGGGAAGGATCTAAATGCTGCACCAATACATATGCCATCCCAGAATTTGGCGGAATCGCCTTCAGTAATTTTTTAAAAGCATCCAGCCCACCAGCAGATGCACCAATTCCCACTACCGATAAATGCGAATCTGGATGGTTCACCTTAACTATTATTTTTTCTTTGGACATCCTGTTTTATTGATGTAACGCTACTTTCCTATCTTACCATTTTCCTCAATTCCAGCA
>CANIMM010000266.1 GCA_947468255.1 Chitinophagaceae bacterium
AATTCTATAAAAATACCATTACAGGTTGAATTGGCCGAAAAACTGGGAGCGGTATCAGGTAAAGCTGATTACCAGTTGTTCCTGTGCAATTCAGGAGCTGAAGCCAATGAAAATGCATTAAAACTAGCTTCATTTTATAATGGTAGAAAAAAAATCATTGCTTTTAAAAAAGGATTTCATGGGCGAACCTCTTTAGCTGTTGCCGCAACGGATAATCCCAATATTGTTGCCCCAGTAAACCAAACAGACAATGTGCTATTCCTTCCATTCAATGATGAGCAAGCGTTGGAATTGGCATTTTCACAAAATGACATCTCGTCGGTTATTGTGGAAGGTATTCAGGGTGTTGGCGGAATCAATGTGGCAACGAGCGCCTTCTTGCAAAAAATCAGAAGTCTGTGTGATCAATACAATGCAGTTTTTATTGCAGATTCGGTGCAATGTGGATATGGAAGAACTGGCAAATTCTACGCACACGATTTTAGCGGTGTCAATGCTGATATTTATACCATGGCAAAGGGGATGGGAAATGGGTTTCCGGTAGGAGCTATTTCTATTGCTCCAAAAATCCAACCTAAACATTTTATGTTGGGTACCACTTTTGGGGGTAATCATTTAGCCTGTGCTGCAGCGCTGGCTGTGTTGGAAGTGATGCAAGAAGAAGACCTGATGAAAAATGCCGAAGTAGTGGGTGATTATCTGGTAACGGAATTGAATCAATTGCCGAATATAAAAGAAGTAAGAGGAAAAGGATTAATGATTGGCATCGAACTTCCGGAGGAATTCAAAATGGTAAAAAGAAACCTGCTTTTCAATCACAAAATTTTTACCGGTGAGGCAAAGCCAAATGTAATCAGGTTATTGCCCGCACTGAATATTTCAAAACTGGAAGCAGATATTTTTTTACTAGCCTTGAAAAAAGAATTAGCCAGTGTATAAATTTTATTAGCTAAACTAATTCAAACAATATAAAATTATTTAATTATCCCCTTATCTCCTGATCATGAGCCAATCTACTCAAAAAAATTTGCTACATAGCGCTTCTTCCGGGAAAAGCGGTTTGAATTTTATTTCTGTAAAGGACGTAGCAGATATCAATGGGTTAGTATCAAAGGCGCTGCATTATAAGGCCAACCCTTTTGCAGACAGGCACTTGGGGGTTGATAAAAGAATTGGACTTTTGTTTTTAAATCCCTCTTTACGGACTAGGTTAAGCACCCAAATTGCTGCTGCCAATCTTGGAATGGAAGCCATTGTTTTTAATGTAGACAAAGAAGGCTGGGCATTGGAATTTGAGGAGGGAGCTATTATGAGTGGAACTACCGTGGAGCATGTAAAGGATGCTGCACCGATATTGGGGCAATACTTTGATATACTTTGTATCCGTACATTTCCGTCTTTAAAAAACAGGGAAGATGATTACAGTGAGTTGGTGATGAATTCTTTTATGCAATATGCCGGAGTGCCGATTGTAAGTCTCGAGAGTTCAACATTACATCCTCTTCAGTCTTTAACCGATATTCTTACCATTCAAGAACACTTAAACAATTTCCCTTTAGCGGAAAAGCGTAAACCAAAAGTGGTATTAACCTGGGCACCACACGTAAAACCTTTGCCACAATGCGTTGCCAATAGTTTTGCTCAATGGGTCAATGCATGGGGTGAAGCTGAATTTGTGATTACACATCCGGAGGACTATGAATTGTCACCAGCTTATACCCAAGGGGCAACGATCCTTCATAATCAGGATGAGGCATTGAAAGGCGCTGATTTTGTATATGTAAAAAACTGGAGTACTTATACTGATTATGGAAAAATTTATAGCAATGATCCGGCTTGGATGCTAACACAAGAAAAATTAAAGTTAACCCAGCATGCAAAACTGATGCATTGTTTACCGGTACGTAGAAACGTGGAGCTAAGTGATGAAGTGTTGGATAGCAGCAGCAGTATTGTAACGCAGCAGGCAGGCAATAGAGTTTGGGCCGCACAGGCTGTGTTGAGTGAGCTTTTAAATAAGAAATAATGGAACAACTATTGGTAATAAAAATTGGCGGAAATGTAATTGATAATGCAGCTGCATTGCAATCTTTTATTGAAAAATTTTCAACTATCAAAGCTAGAAAAATATTGGTACATGGAGGTGGGAAAATTGCCACAAAGATTGGAGATCAATTGGGAATTCAATCCAAATATATCAATGGAAGAAGGGTAACGGATGCTGCAACCATCGATCTTGTAACGATGGTGTACGGAGGGTTGGTGAATAAAAAAATTATAGCAACATTACAATCCTTGCAGTGCAATGCAATTGGGTTAACTGGCGCAGATGCTAATCTAATACCTGCTACCAAGCGGCCCGTAGTTTATCCAACAGCAAAGAGCGAGACTACTGCGGGGAGCGATTTACAGGGGATCGACTACGGTTTTGTTGGGGATGTGGATTCAGCTTCACTGGGGCTTCAAAGCTTGGAGATATTGCTTTCAAATAATTTCACCTTGGTTTTTGCTCCGCTTACCCATGACGGGAATGGCCAAATATTGAATACCAATGCTGATACCATTGCTTCAACGTTGGCAGTGGGATTGTCAAAAAAATATGCAGTAAGATTAATTTATTGTTTTGAAAAAAAGGGGGTACTAGAAAATGTGGAAGATCCCAACTCTGTTATTTCGTTGATAACAAAACAAAAGTACCATCAGCTGATAGCCGAAAATAAATTGTTTGATGGCATCCTTCCAAAAATTGACAACGCCTTTGATGCCATTGACAATGGTGTGGATGAAGTATTGATTGGGGATGCCAATGACCTTTTACAAAATGTTACCATCCATACCATTGGAACTTTAATAAAATAGCATGAAAAATCCCCTGTATGATTCTGCGGTATTATTGTTGAAACAATTGATTGCAACGCCCTCTTTTTCTAAGGAAGAGCAGGGTACCGCAGAAATAATTGCTGCATTTTTTGATCAGCACCAGGTTGTCTATTCGAGAATAGGAAACAATGTGTATGCAAAAAGCAAATACTACGATATCAATAAGCCCTCCATTCTTTTAAACTCACACCATGACACTGTTTTACCTAATAAAGGGTATACAATGGATCCTTTTACACCTTTTGAAAAAGAGGGGAAGCTTTTTGGATTGGGAAGCAATGATGCCGGCGGATGCCTAGTTTCTTTGATTGCCACTTTTCTACATTTTTATAATCAAGAAAATACAAAATACAATATTGTTTTTGCTGCAAGTGCCGAGGAGGAGATTAGCGGTGTTAACGGAATTGAATTGGTATTGCCCAATCTGGGCAACATTGATTTTGGAATTGTAGGTGAACCCACTCTATTGGAAATGGCAGTGGCAGAACGTGGGCTAATGGTAATCGATTGTGTTGCCCAAGGAAGCGCAGGGCATGCAGCAAGAGATGAAGGTGAAAATGCATTGTATAAGGCTTTGGAGGATGTAAACTGGATACGAAATTTTAAATTTGAAAAAGTAAGTGCGCTGTTGGGCGAATGTCGACTAACCGTTACCGTGATTGAAACTGATAATAAACAACACAATGTGGTTCCCGGTCAGTGTAAATTTGTGATCGATGCGAGGATAAATGAATTGTACAATTTTGACGAAATATTGGAAGTTTTTAAGCTACATCTAAAAAGTTCATTCAAGCCACGTTCAACTCGCATGAAGTCAACATCCATCGCATTAGATCATCCGTTGGTAAAAGCGGGTATTCAATTGGGTAAAGGGTATTATGGATCTCCTACTACCTCTGACAAGGCACTGATGCCTTTCCCTACCTTAAAAATGGGGCCTGGAGATAGTGCTAGAAGCCATACAGCAGATGAATTTATTTATCTTAAAGAAATAGAAGAGGGAATTTTAGCCTATATTCAATTAATCGACCAAATTTTGTAAATGTGAAAAGAGAATCGAAAATTCGGTTCATCCCAATCTATACCTTAAACTAATTGTAAATGAAACTCTGGCAAAAAGATACCCAATCACTGAAATCAGTTGAAAAATTTACGGTGGGAAACGATCGTGAATTGGATATTTACCTCGCGCCATTTGACGTGTTAGGTTCTTTAGCCCATATAAAAATGCTTGCCTCGGTAGGGTTACTTACAAAGGAAGAATTAATCATATTGGAAGATGAATTAAAGCATATTTATCAACTGATACAAAACGGAGATTTTAAACTGGATGAGGGAGTGGAAGACATTCATTCACAGGTAGAATTAATGCTCACCCAAAAATTGGGAGATGTTGGAAAAAAAATCCATAGTGCCAGAAGCAGAAATGACCAAGTTTTAGTAGACCTTAAATTGTTTCTAAGAAGTGAAATTGAAAAATTGGTGGAAAGTACCAAGGCGTTTTTTGATTTGCTGATTCAGCAAAGTGAGCAGCATAAGGATGACTTACTTCCAGGGTATACCCATTTGCAGTTGGCAATGCCTTCTTCTTTTGGATTGTGGTTTGGAGCATATGCCGAAAGCTTGGTAG
>CANIMM010000267.1 GCA_947468255.1 Chitinophagaceae bacterium
AATGGTATTAGAACCATGCGGGAATGGTTTGAAGCAGGCCTGATCGGCGATATAGAAAAAGTATATTGTTGGACAGACCGGCCGGTATGGCCGCAAGGAATACCTTGGCCAAAAACAAAGCCTCCCATTCCAAAAGGGCTTCATTGGGATCTTTTTTTGGGTACCGCTAAACAGACTAATTACATAGACAATTTGACTCCATTTAATTGGCGCGGTTGGTGGGAATTTGGTACAGGCGCTTTGGGTGATATGGGCTGTCACATTATAGGTCCTCCATTTAGATTGTTGGGCTTGGGTTACCCTACTGAAATTTCTGGTAGTGCTAGCACTGTTTACAGTGGAGTTTTTCAGGAGGTTGTTTCCCCACAGAGTGGGCCGGTTTCAAGTTCATTAAAGTTTTCATTTAAAAAACCCAATGGTAAGCCCCTAGATTTGTATTGGATGGATGGGGGTATAACTCCAGAACGCTTCGCGGAGTTGGATCCTGATGCTAATTTTAATCATGCGCTGGCTGACTGGCCAAATGAATTTGATTTTGAAGGTGGGACCTTGTTTATTGGCACCAAAGGAAAAGTGGCTTGCGGTTGGGGCGGTAATAATCCGAGACTGTTACCCCAGTCGCTTCAAGACTCAGTGCAAATTGCAGAAAAATATCCTCGAGTGTATGGCGGAATGGATGGTCACTGGTGGCAGTGGGTAGATGCCAGCATAGCAGGGCTTGGGAAGATGGAAGTGGATTCCCCATTCGTTGGATATGCGGGACCTCTTACCGAAACGGTACTGTTGGGGAATCTATTGTTGCGTAGTTTCAATATTCGGGAAAAAATTCAAAAAAATGATCCCGTGTATGGTAATGCAGAGGGCTATAAGTTTAGTGGAAGATACCGTGCGCTGAAATGGGATGGTGAAAATATGCGCGTAACCAATTATGAACCCGCTAATCAATTTGTAAAAAGAGAATACCGCAAGGGTTGGGGAAGTCTTAGTCTTTAATAAGTAGAAAAATACTGAGTATATGAAAATTTCCATATCGGATTCTTTTAAAAAGATGTCATCCCAAGCAGCGGATGATTTGATTGATTTAATGCAGCAGTTTGATAAGCCGTTGCTATGCCCCGCTTCCGGTGACTCACCGGCTGGGCTGTATGAAATAATTGCAAACAAAGTCCAGCAATCTGAATTGGATATTTCAAACTGGCAGTTTGTAGGGCTGGATGAATGGGTTGGTATGAATGGGGAGGATGAAGGCAGTTGTAGGTTCCATTTAAACAATCAGCTATTTCATCCCATGCAGGTTAGTGAAAGTAGCATTTCATTTTTTGATGGAAGGTCAGTTGATCTTCAACAAGAATGTGAAAAAATAGAAGCTTTTATCTTTCAAGAGGGTGGAATAGATATTGCCGTTATTGGGCTTGGGTTGAATGGGCATATAGGGATGAATGAACCTGGAGCTTCGGTTTTATCCCGTTCGCAGGTAATCGCATTAGATCCAATTACAATTTCAACAGGTCAAAAATATTTCAAAAAAGAGCAACCACTCAGCGAAGGAATTACACTGGGAATAAAAACAATTCTAGAATCGAAGTATATTTTTTTATTGGTGAGTGGAGTGCATAAATCATCCATTGTTGCAAAAGTACTGGAAGGTGAAATCACAGCAGCCATCCCAGGCACCGCATTAAGAAATCATCCAGGTTTGCGGGTATATCTCGATCTTGCATCGGCTTCCCTGCTAAAAACTAACACTGGATAGAATAATTATTTTATTGATGATGGTCGAAATAAAGTCCGGCAGCTCCAAGAATGGCGGCATTTTGGAGGGTTGAAATTTCAATCACCAATTTTTCAACCGACCTTGAATAGGCTAATGTGCGGATTCTTTCCCACATATTGTCTTTAAAAAATGGGTAAGCCTGTCTAACCGATCCTCCAAAGATTATGAGTGGTATATCATAGGCATAGAGAATTAGTTTGATTGCATTGCCCAGATGTGTACCCAATTCAGCATACCATTGAAGGGCAATGGGGTCACCATTTTTTGCACGTTCAAATACGTCTTGTCCATTGGTATGGTAAACATTTTCAAAAAACTGCCCACTAGCATAATATTCATAACAGTGATCTAGATAATCTACCATGCCAATTTCACCGGCTCCGCAATTAGCACCTGCAAATAATTTTTTGTTGATAATGATTCCGGAACCCAAGCCTGTGCCAATCGTAAGGCCAATCATATGGGTACTTCCAATGCCTTTTCCAAAATAAAATTCACCGGTTGAAAAACAGTTCGCATCATTATTTACCATCACGGGAACTTGGTATCGGTTCTCCATGATTTTTTTTAAATGAATTTCTTTCCAAGAGGGGATATATTGAACATCATATACGATACCATTATCAACATCTACTACGCTGGGTACACCAATTCCGATTGCTGTAATATCTTTTTCAAATAATTGATCAGTAATAAAAAATAAATCTTTCAGTACTTCTTCAATCGATCCGGATCTATTGATAGCAATTGATTGGATGGATGAAAGGTTTGAATCAATTACAAGACCACCACGGATATTAGTGGCGCCAAAATCGACACCTATAATTTTTTTATTGTTCATTGGGGAATTTTATGGCAGGGAGGTTGTTTTTTTTCTGAAAAGTTGAATGGTTTTATTGGTAACTGTTGGTTTTGCCCAAAAACCAATACTCAAAATATAACCCAGTGATGCAAATAAAATACACATTCCCGCACGGAGTCCAAAATGATCGCCTAACCAGCCTACTATTAACGGAAGAATGGCACCACCAATAATTCCAGTTACTATAATTCCTGCAAAAGAACCATGGTGTTCATCTACCGAATTAAGTGCCAATGAAAAAATAATGGGATAAATTACGGATGCAAAAAAACCTACCAAAGGAAACGCAATTAGTGCAGTAGCGGTAGATCCAAATAAACCTGCAGCGAGGCAGACCATTGCCAAAAAGGTGAATAGGATGAGCACCACTCTGCTATCCATTAATTTCAACAATAATAAACCCAACAAGCCTCCAGCCGTCATTAGCCCCCAAAAATAAGCGACTGTTTCTGCTCCAACTTTTTGTGGATCCTGGCCATGGTAAGTGTATAAAAATTGTGAAACCCAGTTGGCAATTCCTTGTTCCGTGCCTACATAACAAATCATGGCTATAAAAAATAAAATAACCGTCCGCTTTTTGAATAATTGAATATGGGTTTCCAGCAACCCTGCTTTTTCGTCATTACCTAGTTCCACTTTAGGGAATCGCGAAGCGAGAATAATGATAAACATAATTACACAGATAATTACAAACAAAAAATAAAGCGATATCCAAGGAAGTTGTGTTGGAACAAATTTTGCAATTAGGCCAATCCATCCGCTCGGCTGATCAGTTTGTTGCAGCCGCTGTACTAGAGCAGAATAAACCAGTGGACTCACAAAGGAAGCAAGGCCAAATATAAGTTGTGCCAGCACAGAATAAAATGCATAATTTTCTTCACCACCAGCGGTGCGTAAAAGCGGGTTGATGACGACTTGTAGCATTGCCATTCCACAGCCAATAAAGAATAAGGATAGTACGGCAGACAAGTAATTTGGAAAAATGGCTAGGATTAACGATCCAACAGCGGCAACCACAAATGCAGCTAGCATAATTTTCTTTTCTTTATACCGTTCCAACAGCATTCCGGTGGGTATGGACATGATGCCGTAAGCAATAAAAAATGCAAAAGGTAAAAAGGAAACCAGTGTAAGGCTAAGATTGAAACCTTTAATCATATCCGGCATTAGCGGACCAATTACATTGGTTAAAAAGGAAATGACAAAGAAAGTCAGCATGATCAGGCCTACGACGTAATGATTTCGTTTCATATAAAATAGTAGAAGTTAATAAAAGAATTCTTTGATACTTGGAAGATCCTGTGTAGATTTCCAAAAAGGAAGGTACTTCTATTTGTACTATTTATGAAATGTATTGCAGCAATGAATAAAATAGCGCTAATTCATTTCAGCAATTCGCATTGGGAAAATTGGTATAACCCTACCTGTCAATTCAGGATGATCGCAACTTTTTGTTGCGGGAAGTTGGTTGCAAAAACTTAGTTTAGCTGAAGGGCAGGTAGCCGGTAAGATTGTGCATCGTAGACAATAAGTTCGTCAATCTCAATGGTCCAATATTTATAAAGGGGCGTTTTGAGCAGGTGGTTTTCTACCGCTTTTTTATCGCTGGCATTCATTACCATCCAGCACCGCTGGGTTTCCATACTTACCGAATAATAATCAATGGTGCCCTTATCAATTAGCTCATTGATCAATACGCGATGTGCAGGAACTAAACTCATGAACTGCTCATCCATATTGAAATGAATGGTAACTTGGTATTTACTGAAGGATTCGTCATTTATATTTTCCATGGCACAATATTGTTTTCCCATTCTTTTTTGAAAGGGGTGGTTATTTTAATATAATTATCTGTAT
>CANIMM010000268.1 GCA_947468255.1 Chitinophagaceae bacterium
TACTTAAATGCTCAAATGCGATTTTTGGACTTACTTTTACAGTTCGGAACAGATTCCGCTTAATAAAAAAACATGGCTACAGAATCCATCATGGGCAAGATCACCTTTATCAATCATGATAAAGAATATGCAACGATCGAGTACATGCTCAACGGCAAGAAAAAAACAATCAGTGGCAATATTAGCGAGCAAGAGCAACTGAAATTAAAGGCAGAGAAAATCATCAAAAGAATTCACCAATTTCATGTAGGGGATGAGGTAAGTTTTATCATCAACCTCTCTGCCAGGGGCGACAAGATGGTCGCCGACTGCATGGAATTCAAATTCAATAATGCACTTGATAATCTTATCAACAAATCGGCCATTGAAAATAGATTTGTAGGATACCTTAAAAAAGTAGAAGACGAATATTTTGTAAAAGAAACGGGCAGTTATATTTTCTTCCAGCTCAAATTATCGCCCTGGGAAAGAAAACCACAGGACAGCAACCTCAATGAGCCGTATTTCTTTAAGCTAGAAAATACAGAACGGCCTGATAAGGCCACCGCAGCTCCTTACAAATCTATATTCATTCATGAATATACCACTGCGCTAAAATATGTTGAAAGCAAAACGCCTATTGATGCAACCGTTTTTAAAATTACACCGCATGGTATTTTTGTACATATTTTAGGAAACAAAATCCAGGCAAAGCTACCCATTACAAAAAATGAAACTGCCGAAACCTCCCCTGAAGTAAAACTCGGTGACACGATTAAAATCATCATCACCTATTTAGGGAGTACAAAAATTATTATTGAAAGGGCATAAGCGGTCTGTAAAAAAGGTTAGCTTCAAAACCAATTAGGTATAGTAAGGGCTAATCATGTAATACACAATCACTCCTGTAACGGCTACGTAAAACCAAACTGGCCAGGTGAACCTCGTGAGTTTTTTATGCTGCTCGTACTCACCGGTTAATGCCCTATATGCCGTAAATAATATAAAAGGCAATATGATGGCAGCTAGTGGAATATGCGTAATCAAAATAATGTAATAAAGGGTACGTAATCCGCCTGCCTGTAATAACTCAGCCTCATCCACCAAGCCGTCGTGATTGATATCACCATACCTAGTTTCGCCAGCCAATAAATGATGGCCTATATAAGATAAAAGAAACAATACCGATAATACCATGGCATTTACCATGATCATTTTATGCAGAGAATACCTTTTTTGTTTAATGGTAATCAAGCCCGCTACCAGTAAAAAAGCTACCACCGAATTGATTACTGCACTGGCCTTCGCAAATAAATGTGGATTAAAACCCAGGTCAACCGTTAACTTAAATTTTGACAAAAAAGCAACCGCCACAAAAACAATAATGGAAACAGTCCAGATGAATAACTTGGCTTTGCGATCATTTTTTGCAATGGTGGGTTGTAGCATGTTTTTTGGTTTAGAGGTTTAGAGGTTTAGGAGTTTAGGGGTTTAGCCAAACAGCTCATTTAGAAATTCCTGAAACGTTCTTTTCTTTCTTTTTTCCAACATCAACAATGGAATATCCCTAACTAGTTTGGCTTGCTTGACGGTATCAAATCCATTGTACCAACCTCTTACCACCCTATCCCTATCTAGTAAGAAAAAATATTCTGTATGCGGAAATGCGGTATCAGCACCTACATCCGCTACATTGGCTTTCAGTTCTTTTAAAGCAAAATCATAAATATTTTTTTTATCGCCTGTTACAAACCACCAGCTGTCATGATTGGATGTGTATCGATCGGCAAATTTTCTTAACTGTGGCACCGAATCGTGCTCAGGGTCAATACTAATGGAGATAAACTGTACGATGCTGTCTTTGCTATTGACAAATGAATTTTGAAGCCTTTTCATACTTTTGGCCATGCCCGGGCAAATAGAAGGACATCTAGAAAAGAAAAAGTCGATCACCAATATTTTTCCTTTCAAGGAATCCAAGTCAACCGTTTTTCCTAGTTGGTTAATGAAGGTCATATTCGCTGCCTTATGCCAAACTGTATCTGTAATCTCTTTGCCATTCTTTTTAATTACTGTAACGCTATCATAAAAATAACGTCGGGGCATATTTACCGCCTTGTCACTATAATATTTTACAATATAGTAACCCGTCAGCGGGAAAATAAATGCCACCAGCAATCCCAATAAGGCTTTTTTGTTCATTTTGTTTTACTTGAATTGACCCAACAAAAAACCACCGTTCCTACAATCCGGACGATGGTTTTTTTAAAATATAGTTCTAAAGCGTTTTAATCTTTTACTCCCTTTTCCTTTGCTGCCGGCGCTACATGTTCAATCTTAACCTCGGTTCTATTGTAGCGGTTACGCAAGTTTTTCCAGCTATCACCATCCCACAAAAAAGCTGCAATAAACCATATAAATAAACAAAGTGGAACAATAATGGTCATAATCAGGTTTCTCACTTCATCTCCCAAATGCATAAAAATGGAGACAATATAGTATGCTTTGGCTAGGGTTAAAATACATACCATTCCCTTAAAAGCAAGTACCAAGGTTTGATTGGGGTTTTCACCTTTGTGAATGTTGTAAATCAACAATCCCAATACTAGTTCAACAATGGTTAAAGCAGATAAAAGCCAGAATGTTCTCCAGATTTTTTTAGTGCCACCGGTGTGTTCGGCATGAAAAGTAATTTCCGGAGATGAAACGTGTGCAGACATAATTCGTTTATTGGTTAATCAATTAATTCGTTGAATGGTAATATTTAAATTAGATAAAAGCAAAGGAATACAAATACCCAAACTAGGTCCACGAAATGCCAGTAAAGTCCTGCTTTTTCAATCATTTCATAATGACCGCGTTGATCAAAATGTCCCAATTTTGTTTTAAGATACATCACGATATTGATGATCACACCAGAAAATACATGGAAGCCATGAAAGCCAGTAATGCCAAAGAAATATCCACCAAAAGCGATGGGGCCGGTTTGGCTCGCATGCAAATCAGCTGATTCTATAAATTTGATTAGTTCAGCATTTGACATAGCCGCTACATTGTGCACTTCAGTTCCGTGATGGAGCGTAGCAGCAATGGATGCCAACTGACTTTGAGGTGTATTTTGTAATGCTGCTGCCACTGCTTCATGAGACAATGCTGCTCCCCATGGATTGGCTTTAACGGTAGTAGGTAAAACAGACAAAGTGCCGTCATTTAATAATGCTACATGTTCGCCGGTTAATAAATGCGTCCATTCCCATGCCTGGCAACTTAAGAAAGCGATACCACCCACAATAGTTAACAACATGTATTTCTCCACTCCTTTGCGGTTCATATTATGCCCTTCATGTACTGCCAATACCATCGTTACTGAACTGGCAATCAAAATGAACGTCATTAAACTTACAAATGCTAATGGAAGATTGGCATGTCCGGCAAATGGAAAAGAGTTGAACACATGGTTAGGATCGGCCCAATCATTTACACTAAATCGAATGGTGCCATAGCTGATAAGAAAGGCGCCAAAGGTAAAGGCGTCACTCATCAAGAAATACCACATCATCACTTTTCCATAACTGGCATTGAAAGGACTTTTGCCCCCGCTCCACCATTTTGTTCCTTGCTGTACTGCTGCTGTAGACATTAATAAAACTTTATTTGTATAAAAAATGTTTATTCAAATGGATCAGATGAGTCAAAAATAGAAAGCAACTATATAAGTTGTTAAACCCTATACGATGCTATTCCAACATTATCGAATCATCAATAAAAAAACCAATAGATAGATCCACAAAAGATCTACAAAATGCCAATACGTACTAATTACTTCCAAAGGCACAATATTGTAATTTCTAATTTTGGCTCTAAATGCATTGGCAAATAAAAGCAATAACGCCACAATTCCTCCCAACACATGCAATGAATGCAAACCGACAATTACATACAAAAAAGAAAAGGATACATTTTTAGTTAGGGTAATTCCTTTTACCCACAACTGATTGAACCCGATTCCCTGCGTTACAATAAACAACAATCCGAGCACCAACGAAATTACAACCAGCCATCTATACCTTGACATTTCACGCTGCTTAAAAGCCTTCAGCGATAAATGCAAAGTGATACTACTGATAATGATGATGGCCGTTGAGTACCAAAAAACCAGCGGCAAATCAAATGTTACCCAGTTAGCCTGGTTGCGCTTAACTATATAAGCACTTGTTAAACCGGCAAACATCATTACAATACTTGCTATGCCCACCCAAAGGGTAAACATAGTAGGATGTATTTTTTTTCGTTGTTCTATCACCACTGTACTCATAAACCTCGCCCCGGCAAAGGGACTTATTTTAAATTTTAAAACTAAGTTACACAGCTGCTACCCTTTAATCACCTTGTCGGCTAATAAAGCAATAAACACCACTGCTAAATAAAAATAAGAACTAAACATTACTCTTCTTGCACTAGCCACATCCATCTTGATATACAAACGAACACTTAAAGCAA
>CANIMM010000269.1 GCA_947468255.1 Chitinophagaceae bacterium
AATAACATTTTAGCAACAATCGGAAACACTCCACATGTTCGTATCAATAAGTTATATGATGCCAAGCATGAAGTGTGGATCAAGTTAGAGAAAACGAATCCTGGGTCTAGTATTAAGGATCGTATTGCATTGTCGATGATCGAAGATGCTGAACAAAAAGGAATATTGCATAAAGACAGTGTTATCATTGAGCCCACTTCTGGCAATACCGGAATTGGCCTTTCGTTGGTAGCTGCTGTAAAAGGCTATAAAATTATATTGGTAATGCCCGAGAGCATGAGTATTGAGCGTAGGCGTTTGATGTCTTTGTACGGAGCCGAATTTGTATTGACTCCAAGAGAAAAAGGGATGAAAGGCGCTATCGAAAAGGCCGGAGAGCTTGTTGCAGAAACACCCAACGGATGGATGCCACAACAATTTGACAATCCTGCCAATACCGAAATACACCGAAAAACTTCGGCTTTGGAGATACTCAATGATTTTCCAGAAGGGTTAGATTATTTAATAACAGGAGTTGGAACTGGTGGGCATATTACCGGGGTAGCAGAAGTGTTGAAACAACATTTCCCTAACCTAAAAGTATTTGCGGTTGAGCCTGAATTATCTCCTGTATTAAGTGGAGGTACACCCGGACCACATCCAATTCAAGGTATTGGTGCTGGCTTTGTTCCTTCTATTTTGAATAAAGAAATTCTGGATGGGGTTATTAAAGTGAGCAAAGAAGAAGCTTTTTTGTATGCACAAAGATTGGCAAAGGAGGAAGGTATTTTAGCCGGTATTTCAACCGGAGCTTCCCTTGCAGCAGTAGCTAAAAAATTGGCAGAACTTCCTGCAGGTGCAAGCGTATTGACTTATAATTATGATACTGGTGAAAGATATTTATCAATTGAAGGATTGTTTTAATGGTGAATGGGCAATGGTGAATGGTCTATGGTGAATGGTGAATGGTGAATGGTCAAAGGGCAATGAGGGTTGCTTAATCATCTACTTAAACTTAAAGAATTAGTTACTATTTTATGAAAATTAATCAACCAACAAAAGGAAAAGTAATACTTGCAGGTGCTGGTTGCGGTGATCCTGAGTTGATCACGGTGAAGGCTGCGCGCTATTTACAGCAGGCAGACGTGGTGTTAACGGATCGCCTTGTAAGCAAAGAGATATTGACTACTTATGTATCCTCTGCTGCAGAAATAATATATGTAGGCAAACAATGTAGGCGAGGCTTTAGTACTCCTCAAAAAAGTATCAATGAGCTGATCGTGCAGTTTGCATTGGAAGGTAAATTGGTAGTTCGTTTGAAGGGTGGAGATTCATCTATATTTTCAAATATTTTAGATGAGTTGGAGGTAATTGTTGCACACCAAATTCCTTATGAGATTATACCTGGCGTTTCTGCCGCCATGGGAGCTGCCGCATGTGCAGGAATTCCGCTAACCGCTCGTGGTTATTCCACTGCTGTCCGGCTACTCACATTGTATAAATCAGATGTGGTAACGGATGATTATTGGAAGGAATTGGCCAACACGGAGGACACCCTTGTTTTTTACATGTCGTCCGAAACATTGGATACAGTGGTAGATAACCTTGTAAAAAACAATATTGGTGCCGATAAACTATTAGCAGTGGTAGAACAAGCCACCACTCCTTTTCAACAGGTGCATACTGCCAATTTGTATCAGTATCACCAGTCTGTAAAAGGTAAAATATATGCTTCACCTACCTTGGTGATTATTGGAAAAGTGGTTGCCCTACATGAAAAATTTGCATGGTTGCAGAATGCCCTAACATCGGAGGAGTATTTTAAACCGGTGGAAGATTTTCAGTTTGAAGCGCTGATGGATCAATCGTTGGTTAAAGGAAAATAGCTTACAAAAAAGTCAATCAAGGGATTGCTTTTAAATATAAAACTTTTTAAAAATTCAAAATGTTAGGAGAAGCGAATCATAAAATATTTACTGATCTAATCAAAAATTCTAGTAAAGAAGAGTTGCTTTGGATGAATGAGTATTTAAATCAGGTATTGCCTAAACAATCCATATCTGTGGCAGTAGGTAATCCAGCTGTTAATAAAATCACTATAGTATACGGTACTGAGACAGGTAATTCAAAAAGGTTGGCAACTGATTTTGCTTCAAAAGCAAAACAGCAAAGTATCCATGCCAAAGTAATTGGTATGGATCAGTATCGCCTTACGGATCTTACCAAAGAGGAATATTTATTGGCTGTAATCAGTACGCATGGAGAAGGAGAACCGCCCATCGCAGCAAAAAAATTCTATGACCATATTCACCAAAATGGATTTAAGTTAAATTCACTTAGGTATAGTGTGTTGGCACTTGGCGACACTTCTTATCCGCTGTATTGTAAAACAGGTGAGGAGGTAGATGAGCAGTTAAATAAGTTAGGAGGTATTCGAATTGCGCCCTTGCAAAAATGTGATGTGGAATATGAGGATGATGCCAATGGTTGGTTCAATGGGGTACTTGAAATATTATCCATTCCAAAAACGGGTTCATCTCAAAAGGAATCCTCCGTAAATCAGGCTCCAGCGGTTTCCAAAAAAGCTGGTAAACAAACTTATAATGGTAGGGTGCTTACTAAAATAAATTTAAATGATCGAGGATCTAGTAAGGAAACCTGGCATAT
Source organism: Chitinophagaceae bacterium (assembly GCA_947468255.1). Classification (GTDB taxonomy): domain Bacteria; phylum Bacteroidota; class Bacteroidia; order Chitinophagales; family Chitinophagaceae; genus Ferruginibacter. Next base: position 2,647 of record CANIMM010000269.1, read on the forward strand.
TGAAATAGCTGCAGAGGGAATCGAGTACCAATGCGGTGACTCAATTGGTATTGTTCCGGAAAATCCATCCGCCATCGTAGATGAAATTATTTCAATTTCGGGAGTTGATTCTTCCAAAACTGTCAGTTTTAAGAATGAGAATTTTACGTTTTACGACTTATTGAAACATAAAATAAATATCGTTCATTTAACTGAGCGTTTGGTCAAGCAGTATGCAGAAATAACGAAGCAGGAAATTCCAGCAGGCAGAATGAATTTGCTCGACCTCTTGAAAATATATCCGGTAAAGGATACGACTCAATTTGAAGAGATTATATTAAAGATGAATGCCATTTCTCCTAGATTGTATACGATCGCTTCATCACCTGCTGCCCATGAGGGTGAAGTACATGTGGTAGTGGTAAAGGATACCTATATAGTTAATGATGAGACAGAGTTTGGATTGTGCTCCAATTATCTTAGTGAGCTTGAAGAAGAAGGTCAGCAAAAGTTTTTTGTTCAGCCCAATAAAAGATTCAGGTTGCCTGCTCCGGATAAAGACATGATTATGGTAGGACCAGGAACTGGCATTGCAGCTTTTCGTTCATTTTTGTCTGAAAGAGATGCAACAGGCGCTACTGGTAGAAACTGGTTATTCTTTGGAGAACAACATTTTGCCACCGACTTTTTATACCAGACCGAAATTCAAAATTGGTATGAGACTGGTGTGTTGACAAAAGTAAACCTGGCTTTTTCACGCGATCAACAGGAAAAATTATATGTACAACATAAGATGCTGCAAAATGCTGCAGCGCTGTATGAATGGCTTGTTGGCGGGGGGTATTTTTTCGTTTGTGGTACAAAAGATCCAATGAGTTTGGATGTCGAAAATGCTTTACTACAAATTATTGAACAGCAAGGAAACAAAACACCGGAGGAAGCTAAAAAATTCCTAGAGTTGTTGGAAGAAGAGGGAAGGTATGAGAAGGATGTGTATTAGAATGGCTACTATCTTGGTATGAAAAATTATTAATCAAAAAAATAATCCCTGTATCGGGATCGCTTATGTCAGAAAAAATTAAAAAATCAGCGATTGAAAATATTAAGGAAGCAAGCGATGCTTTGAGGGGAACTATTCGGCAAAGTTTGTCGGATGAAATTACGGGTGCTATTCGAGAAGATGACCAGGCGGTGATTAAATTTCATGGTATGTATCAGCAAGATGACCGTGATAGAAGAGAGGAGCGCGCTGCTAAAAAGTTGGACCGCTTGTACACATTCATGATTCGCTTGCGCTTACCGGGTGGTTTCATTACTGGTCAGCAGTGGATTGCTGCGCATCATATCGCTGGCGAAAATTCTACTGGAGTCATAAAAATTACTACCCGGCAAACTATCCAGTTGCACGGATTGATAAAAGCTACTATAAAGCCTACCATTCAGGCTTTTAATGCGGCTCATCTTGATTCGATTGCTACTTGTGGTGATATTAATCGCAATGTTGCCTGTAGTTCCAATCCCAGTGAATCTCCCCTGCACAATCAAGTCTTTGCTTATGCAGACAAGATCAGTACTTTATTAATGCCGAAGACCAAGGCGTATTATGAAATATGGTTGGAGGATGAGTTGGTAATTGATAAAAAGGAAGAGGAAGATCCTTTGTATCAGAATCGTTATTTGCCCAGGAAATTTAAAATTGGTATTGTTATTCCTCCCAATAATGACGTAGATGTGTTAACCAATGATATTGGGTTGATTGCAATCATTGAGGATAACCAATTGAAGGGATTTAACATTGCTATTGGCGGTGGATTGTCTACCACGCATGGCAATGC
>CANIMM010000270.1 GCA_947468255.1 Chitinophagaceae bacterium
ATTCGGTTGTATATGCCAGGTGGCATCTTCTACAATCGTTCGGGCCCCAAATTCAAATGTCACATTTTGTAATCCTAAAAGCATGTTGGTGTTATTTTCTAAAGCTGAAAAGGGATAATTTTTGCAAAAGTAAGTTATTTAGCCCTACCGACTGGTGGCTAAGCAGCCACTAGCCCTTTTGCGGAAGGTTTGCATCGACTGCAAGGCGCTGTAAACCAGTCTGCAACAAAGGAATGCCCTAATAAATTAACGCAAAACTATTTATAGAATTGTTTGGTAGTATGTAACTTTGAGAAAATTTATCAACATGAAAAAAATATTGATCCTGCTCATCATAGTTTTGGGAGCTTTTTGCATCTATTGGATTTTTCTAAAGGGGAAAAAAGAAGGAATAGAGATGGCAAAAATGGAAGCAATGGTGGTAAGCAGCCATTCAGCCACTTTTAATGAAGGAATTGATAGTTTAATGAACGCATATTTAAGCCTGAAGGATGCCTTTGTGGAAGCAGACAGCCTTTCAGCAAAATCAGCCTGTAAATCGCTCATCCTACTAGCAGATAGCAATCGCTTGGCAGAATTGAAAAAAGACAGTACAGGTATTTATGAATCTGCTATCATGCAGTTAAGTGATGTGAAAGCCAATGCAGAAAGCTTAATAATGCAAACTAATTTAACTGAAATGAGGCAGGACTTTAGAATGATTGGTGAAAGTATTTACCCCTTATTGAAAACCATTCATTACGAGGGGAAAACTTTGTATTGGCAAAATTGTCCAATGGCTTTTGGGGAGGACAAAGGTGCAAACTGGATCAGTAATACCGAAGAAATCATCAACCCTTACCTTGGTAAAAAACATCCTGAATTCAAAAGCGGCATGCTACACTGCGGAGAAGTAAAGGATAGTATAAAAGCGAAATGATCGTTGATTGATTAATAAAAAAAGGGCTGGAGATTATTTTTAGAACGCACTAAAAATAATCTCCATTTTAATTAAGCCAAAAAATTTCTAAAGGAATTGACATTCATTCCATGCATAATTCAAACAAGATTAATGCGGTTGAGGACTATGGACAAACCGAATGGTGCCACTTTTTTTAAGATCGGATGCTATCCTCACCTCAAAGCGTTTTTCACCATCCATCACCACCATCAAAGCGGTGTTGGGAGGGAATCTGCCTAAGTTTTCAGCATACATAGTTAATTCACTCATTTCATGATCCGGACTCACCTCCAGTGTAATGCTAATAGGTTTTTCAGTAAGCCGCTTGTGCGAAAGCAATAATTTATTATTAAAAAATAATGAGACGCTGTCTCCATCAATTTCCCCATTATCATATAGGTCTACTGTAAAGGTAGAATGCTCAATAGCAATGGTTTTTATTATTTCAGTAGTTCTCTTTTCAAACCCCCTTTCAGGCGGAAGAATCGTTACTTGCCCCTTTTGAGATTCGGGAACAATGATATCTGGTATATCCCGAATTAAGGGCTTGCTATTGACAACGACGTCATCTATTTGATTTTTTAGTGGTTTTGATTTAGCATTCAACTTAGGGGAAACTTTGACTAACGGCACACTAGTTTCAGGAGGGGCAGTAACCAACGGGGTAGTCGATTTTACTAAAGGCTTATTATCAGCCACTAGCTTTGGAGACTTGGGTTTTCTGAAAGAAGCGAGATCCTTGCTTACTGTTTTTCTTGTAAGCGTAGTAGTACCTAATCCGCAATCACTTAATTGTCCGGCTGCAGATACCCATCTACCTTTTAGCTCATCTGCTCCATTGTGTTTTTGGTAGCTCAAGATATGGGTTTGCAAACAATCATTCCAGTCGGGAGGCGTAAGTCCTTTAATTCGGGCGGTTTCCGATACCTTCATACTCTGAGTACTTTTATAGTAAGTACCTTCTAAAGAGCAAATGACATAATATTTTCTATTTTGAAAATAACTATAAGAATATCCAGTGACTTTTGAGCCATTGACTTCAATTTCCAACACAAATTCTGTATCATCCTCCCCTTTTAATACGATATCTCCTTTACCATTAAAATATCCACGCCACTGCCCATTTATCTTTTGTGCTACCAATGAATGGGCGAATAAAAAAAGGGTTGCGGCGACTATCATTTTTTTCATGCGAGTATATTTATTGATCTTCCAATTCCAAATTATAAGTACGCAATTCATTATAGATCAAAATACATTGACCTTTTAAACCCAATTTACCAATTATCGATTAAACTCGATGGTTGGTTAATTGTGCAGAATTACTATAAAAACACCTACTATTCCAGTCTTTACAAAGATATTTTAGTTCTGTACTTCATTAGCTAATAGTTCGTTAAATTTGCATCTTAAAATTTAGGTTGAATTTACATATATTATGATACAGATTACATTACCAGATGGTGCGGTTAGGGAATATGAAGCGGGCGTTTGTGCTATGGATGTGGCAAAATCTATCAGCGAAGGCCTAGCAAGAAAAGTATTGGCCGCTTCTATTAATGGAGAAGTATGGGATGCAGCAAGGCCCATTAATGAAGATGCAGCGCTGCAATTACTTACTTGGAATGATTTAAATGGAAAAGCTACTTTCTGGCACTCCTCTGCCCATCTTATGGCAGAAGCAATTGAAGGAATGTTTCCCGGAGTTAAATTCTGGGTAGGGCCATCGCTAGAAACGGGTTTTTATTATGATATTGATTTGGGCGATCACCAGATCGGGGAAGAGGATTTACGTAGACTAGAGGTGAAAATGGCAGAGTTAGCCAAGCAAAGCAATGCCTTTGTAAGAAAAGAGATTTCCAAAGCCGATGCCATCCAATATTTTGGAGATAAAGGTGATGAATACAAACTTGATCTTTTAAGCGGTTTGCAAGATGGAGGAATCACTTTGTACACACAAGGCAATTTTACCGATCTGTGCAGGGGGCCGCATATCCCTAATACTGGTTTCATCAAAGGAATCAAGTTGACCAACATTGCAGGAGCTTATTGGAAAGGAGATGAAAAAAATAAAATGCTCACCAGGATTTATGGAGTAACTTTTCCCTCTTCCAAAGAATTGGAAGAATACCTGGTATTGCTGGAAGAAGCGAAAAAAAGGGATCACCGCAAATTGGGAAAAGAACTTGAACTATTTGCATTTTCCGAAAAAGTTGGAATGGGCTTACCGCTGTGGCTGCCAAAAGGAGCTATGTTGAGAGAAAGGCTACAACAATTTTTACAAAAGGCGCAAATGGAGAGTGGTTACCTGCCTGTAATCACACCGCATATCGGTCATAAAAATTTATACGTCACTTCCGGCCATTATGAGAAATATGGCAAGGACAGTTTTCAACCAATCAAAACACCACAGGAAGGGGAAGAGTTTTTTCTAAAACCGATGAACTGCCCCCACCATTGTGAAATTTATAAAACCTCGCCTCGGAGTTACAAGGACTTACCGTTACGCCTAGCCGAATTCGGAACGGTTTATCGCTACGAGCAACATGGCGAATTGCATGGACTTACCCGGGTAAGAGGATTTACACAAGATGATGCACATTTATTTTGCATGCCCAATCAGGTGAAGGATGAATTCAAAAAAGTAATCGACTTGGTGCTCTATGTTTTTAACTCACTCAGTTTTACCGATTACACCGCCCAGATTTCATTGCGCGATAAAACCGACCGAAGTAAATATATTGGAACGGATGAAAACTGGAACCTTGCAGAAAATGCCATTATTGAGGCCGCTGCTGAAAAAGGACTGAAAACAGTCGTCGAATATGGTGAAGCCGCTTTTTACGGTCCTAAGCTTGATTTTATGGTAAGAGATGCCATTGGAAGAAAATGGCAGTTGGGCACCATTCAGGTAGATTACAATTTACCTGAGCGTTTTGACCTCACGTATATTGGAGAAGATAACGCCAAACACAGGCCTGTAATGATTCACAGGGCACCATTTGGAAGCATGGAACGATTTATTGCAGTACTGATTGAACATTGTGCAGGAAAATTCCCTTTATGGCTAGCACCTACCCAAGTAAAGATTTTACCCATTAGTGATAAATTCATGCCCTATGCAGAAATTGTTTCAACTCAGTTAAAAAATGCAGATATTCGCGTAGAAATTGATGACCGCAACGAAAAAATTGGCAAAAAAATCAGGGATACCGAATTGGCGAAAATTCCTTTTATGCTGGTTTTAGGTGAAAAAGAAGTGAATGAGGGCATGGTTGCAATAAGAAGACAAGGCAAAGGTGATATGGGAGTTGTTCCTATCGCTGAATTTATTGAGCTGGTAAACGAAGAGGTAAAGAGCAAAAGAGCATTTGAATAATATTATTTATTAACTTTAAACCAAAAACTGGAGCGCAAGCCCGATATTTTAAAACTAAAATCAATTAATGGCATTTCCACCCAGAGCACCCAGAGGTGCATTTAACCCAAG
>CANIMM010000271.1 GCA_947468255.1 Chitinophagaceae bacterium
CGGGGCTTGCGGCAGGAAAAGATTCATTCGAAAATGCTGATATCAATGATTGGGAAACCATGGTCAATACCAATGTACTTGGACTATTGTATGTTTCCAAACAGATTATCCCTCTTATGATTGCAAATAAAAAAGGGCATGTAGTCAATATCGGATCCATTGCGGGCAAAGAAGTGTATGAAAATGGAAATGTATATTGCGCCAGTAAATTTGCAGTGGACGCCATTAGCAAATCCATGCGAATTGACTTGCTCAAACATTCTATCAAAGTTACCTGCATTCACCCAGGGGCAGTGGAAACAGAGTTTTCTTTGGTACGGTTCAAAGGAGATGAAAAAAAAGCAGGCGCTACCTATACGGGTATTGTTCCACTCAATGGAAATGATATCGCAGATGCCATTTTTTACTGTAGCCAATTACCTGACCATGTCTGTATCAATGAACTGGTAATCACCCCCACCCAACAAGCCAATGCCTATTATACTCATAAATAAATCAATTAAATAAAAATGCAAATGAAAAACTCAATTTTACTATCGATTTGTCTGTTAACTTTTTTAATTTCTACTGCACAAAAAGAGGCGGTAGAAAAGATTTGGTTTAACGCCGAAAAAACATCCAAAATTCAAATTTTTAAAGCGACCGATGGCAATTTTTATGGCAAAATAATATGGATTAAGGAACCCAATGATAAAACTGGAAAGCCGAAATTAGACTTCCATAACAAAGAGGAAAAATTAAGAACGCAACCAATAATGGGGTTGACAATCATTAAAAAATTTAAAAAAGCAAGTAGTGCCAATGAATTCGAAGACGGAACGGTATATGATCCAATCAGTGGAAAAACCTATTGTGGTACACTAAGTGTAAATGATAAAGAATTAAAATTACGTGGATTTGTCTGTGGCTTTAGTTTCATAGGCAGGTCCTCTATATGGACTTTGGCAGAGTAGCAGAAATTGCTTACTTCATTAAGAAGGTTAATGTCTCTACCTTAAAGCATATATAAAACCCCTTGTAACAGAGACTAAACAGTGTTACAAGGGATTTTAATGTATCCATTATTTCGCAGTCGAATCTTTTATTACAGCTTCGCCACCAAATCTTTTATGCGAACCTTTTATTTCTCCATGTGTCTGGATCAAAATAAATGCAAGCAAAGAAATAAATAACAGTATTGCTCCTACAATTTTGAAAGCTTTTCCAATATTGAATGGCTCAGGATTGAATGCAGCATTGGCTCGATGAATGAGCAAAAGAATGATGATAAAATTTACCAAATATAAATATTGTTCTACCCTATAGGTACTTATAATAGCACCCGTTACTATATAACTGAGCGTGATGTATAATAACCAATGGCCAAAGAAAAACTTCCTGACATCTCCAAAGGATAAAGCTGTAGAATTTTTGAATTTTGCAACCCAATAAATACCCATCGATAAAGTTAATAACAAAGAACCGTATATTACTAAATTGTAGCCCCCTTGATCATCAGTAGCTAATAATTTCACATAGGTTGATTGTATTCTTTCCCATTCAAAATTTTGTTGCCACATAATGAAAGGAATGATCAAAACCAACATGATTAACTGAAATAATTGGTTTTTACCGAATGTGTTTTCTTGCTCTTCCGGTTCCCATTCAGTAGTGAGTGTACCATAGGCCAATCCAATTCCACCAAAGAATCCTACTGAGTATTCCATTACATTCCAAAAATTAAAATGGATTTCGGATACCATACCAAGACCTTGTAAAAAATTACCAAAAGCAAATCCAAAGCCAGCTCCCATCGAAGTGAAAATAGCCACCCTTAAAGCAGCATAGTTTTTATTTCGAATCAAGTTCCAAGCCAAGGCTGCCGCAATTCCCAAACATACGGACCATACTTCAGACCGAGGAGGATTCACTTTCCAACCATATTGATTGATGAGAAAATAATAAAATAAAATTCCGCCAACCGTCATTTCTACAATTAACGAAGCCCATTTAACAGGATTTTTCTTTGTGTCAGAAATTGCCAATGCAAAAAAACCACCCCCTAAAAAACCATACAGACCACCAATTACAAACAACATTTCTAACCCATACAATGCATTTCCAAAATCATCTGCCCTTCCATAACCCACTATTAGGCCATAACTCATAATTCCTCCGAGCCCCCAACCCAAGGCGCCAGCTAAACTGATATAGAACGCTTTTGCTAACCAGTCTTTTCGTTTTGATACCAATAAAACACTCAGTGACCCTAAGGTACCGGCCCAAGCAGCGCCATGTTCATGACCAAATTGTCCGCGAATGGCCCATGCTGTACCTAGCGACATTGCCACCAAGAGTAAACTGAAGAGTAGATCTTTGCTTTTCATATAGACATCGTTTGAAGTGATTAAAGACTTACAGAAAAAAGATTTTTTTCTGTAGTGCAAAAATTAGGATTGTCTAATGTAGGATTTTTTTTACAAACACAAGCCCTAGACCATTTAATATGATACCATGGCATAGGTAATTTCCACCGATCTAGGGTAAAATCAAGCATGTCAATCGGAATGATTCAACGGGAAATTTAGTAGTATTCGGCGCTTTAATTAACCAGTTCAAACTCCTGTATATCAAGGATAATACGCGCCTCCTGTTTGGTCTCAATCGTTTGGGCAACGTTGAGTCCGTTGATTAGTGTTACTTTTTTAATTTTGGTTCCGCCGCTAACAAATGAAATCTCATCGGCTACCCCATTCAAACTGTATTTTACACTCACCGCTTTCCCATCTGGATTCCCGGTTAATTTTACTGTGATAGCAATTGCATAATTGGTAGTAGGTTTAATACAAGCACCCGCCTCAATAGGTTTGCCATCTTCATAAACAAATGCAATCTGTTCCATATTCACTACCGGATAGCTAGACTCTTTCTGACAACTAGCAAAAGTCATAACAAGTATCCAACATAAACAATGTATACCAAGTTTCATAGCTATTTTTTATTAAAAAAAATTTAGTAATTTAAATCCTGTCATCCAATCAATAATAACCGCCTTTATTTTTGAAGAATGGTAATTTCCTTCACAACCCCTCCTGCTTTCACTTTATAAATACCGGGGCTTAAATTAGTAAAAATGGTTTGACCATTGGTAATTTCCTGAGTCGCCACCGTCTGTGCATTGAATTCAATAGCAATCTTTTCTCCGTCGATAGGATACAAAACCTTGATTTCACCATTGGCATAACAAACTGCATTTTTCCTGTAATAAGTAAGGGGTGGCTGGGCCATCACGGTCCACTCTTTCAATACCGATTGGTCTTCAGACAACACTTTGAATACAACAGGATTTGTAAAATTGATTGAATTAGAACCAGATAATTGTTGGTCTGGTCCAATAAAAGCAGTTGCTCCCGGGCTTAATTTGAAAACACCATTTAATGCGATTACTGACTGCAGTTTATCAAGCGTAACAATCACTTTTGCTCCATCAAACAGAATGCTTTTACGAACTACATCTTTAAAACTGAAATCAGACATTTCCGCATTGGAACTTAAAGCAGGAACCGCAAAACTCTGTGCTTGAAACAAGTTACCAATATGCTGATTGATCAAAAATGTTTTGGTTAAAACTATATCTTTAACTGTATTTTTTACAGAATTGTAAATTTTGAAATGGATGGTTTCACTATTCACATTTGAAAAAACAGTTAAATAAGCATAATAGTTTTTTTGACTTTCCACATAAATCAAATTGGCAACACCCCTACACTCTCCATTAACAAAAGCAGCCACTTTATCATTGGTACTACTAAGTGTTATTCCATCTATATTTAAGAAGCCCACAAAGGTCATCGTGTATTGAAAATCATTTTGATTTACTTCCCAATTGGGTGCCTGTGCAAAAGATGTATTAACCAGTAGCAGCAACAGTATTGCAAAAGACAGCTTGCTTTTCATTTTAATTATTAACGCTTTTAGGACCATACAAACAACTTATTGATGTGATACTGATTGTTTAACAATTGTAGTAATAACCGTTTGCCCATTCATTTCGGTTTGCAACAAATAAACTCCATTCGAAATAACAGGAGAAATGCGCAGCTTATTCAACCCTTTTTCCACAGCTATTTGTTGAGTGAAAACCAACTGTCCAGCAATGGAATAAAGTTTGATCGTTGCCTTTTGACTTTGATTGGCCCTCAACTCGATGGTTAATTCGGTATCAAATGGATTAGGATAGCTTCGGATATTATCAGGCCTATCTTCCATTTTGGAATCAAATGCCAGCAGTACCGGTTTAGCGATTGTACCCAACACCTCATTGTTTTTAAAACTAAAAATGGTGGATGATTTTTTCTGGTTACTACCATCCCCTACATGAAAATACAATGCTTCTGGAATTTCGCCATAGATGGTAATATAGGCGAGTGCTTCATCCTTTTTACGAGAAG